>JAFTON010000100.1 GCA_017463765.1 Clostridia bacterium
AATATAAAAATATAATGTAGTAAAAATCCTATAAACAACGGGGGAAAGTATGAAAATATTTGTAATAAACCTGATTGGTAAAAGACTACACCAAGCAATCATAAGCGCAGCCTTGATTCTGACGGTAATAATTTCCTCGGTGATTGGAATTACTATACGAAACGTCAGAGCAGATCTTATAGCACAGGACGCCGGCGCTATACCTTACCAAAAAATCATAATAATAGATGCAGGACACGGTGGCGAAGATTCGGGCGCAGTCGGTGTTAACGGTGCACTTGAAAAGGATATTAACCTTAGTATCGCTCTTGAAATAGGAAGGGCGTTGGAGGAAAAGGATTTTATCGTTGTATATACCAGGACCGATGACAGACTTTTATACACTGAAGAACAGAACGTTAAAGGGATCAGGAAGATAAACGACCTTAAGAACCGATGTAAGTTTGCCGAAAAATATCCTGAATCGGTCTTTGTCAGTATTCATATGAACTCCTTTGGAAGTGAAAAATATTCAGGTCTTCAGGTTTATTATTCAGAGAAGAATGAGGAAAGCCGTACTCTTGCTGAAGCAATTCAGAATAGGGTGATCTCTGATATTCAAAAGGAAAATAACCGTAAGATAAAGCCGGGAAAGGATATGTACGTTCTGGAAAACATTCAGAACACTGCAGTATTAATTGAGTGTGGCTTCCTTACAAATAAAGTGGAGTGTGAAAAACTTTCTGAAAAAGAATATCAAAAAGAATTGTCTTTTTCGATTGTTTGTGCTATTATAGAATATATAGAAAATTTTAATCAAGAATAACATAGGTAAAGGAAGTATAAAATGAAAGGTCAAAAAGTGATTTTTGTCTGTCGGGAATGTGGATATTCCAGTCCGAAGTGGCTTGGTAAATGCCCTGAATGTGAATCATGGAACTCTTTTGACGAGGAAACAGTTGTTGAAAAAACTCAAAAAAGTGGTTTAAACCGTGGCAGAACAGTGGAATCTACAAATAAAGCAGAAAAGTTTTCCGAGCTTCAGCTTCCAACCTATATGCGTACAAAGACGGGTATGGGGGAGCTTGACAGGGTGCTTGGAGGAGGACTTGTTGACAGCTCGGCAGTGCTTCTTTCGGGTGAGCCCGGTATCGGTAAGTCGACTTTACTTCTTCAGATATGCTCCGAGCTTGGCAAAACACGAAAAGTTCTTTACGTCTCGGGTGAGGAATCGAAGGGACAGTTAAAGCTGCGTGCAGAACGTCTCGGGATAAACGGTGATTCCATTTATCTGCTTACAGAAACAGATACCGATGCAATTCTGTCGGAGTGCGAAAGGCTTTCTCCCGACGTTATCATTATTGACTCGGTTCAGACTCTTTCCAGCATGCGTTTTACCTCTGCTCCCGGAAGCATTACCCAGGTTCGCGAAGGAGCAATGACCTTTATTAACTACGGAAAGACGGCAGGCGCTGCAGTTTTCCTTGTTGGCCACGTTAACAAGGAGGGGGGGATTTCCGGTCCGAAGGTTCTGGAGCACATGGTTGATGCCGTTCTTTACTTCGAAGGAGAGCGAACCAATTCCTACCGTATTATCCGTGCAATCAAGAACAGATATGGCTCTACAAACGAGATTGGTGTTTTTGAGATGGGTGACAAGGGGCTTATCGAAATTCCGAATCCAAGCGAGGTTGTTATGGCTGAAAGGCCTAAAAACACAAGTGGCTCATGTGCAGGCTGTGTTATGCAGGGTACAAGACCGATTATCTCCGAGATACAGTCTCTTGTTGCAAAATCCGTTTATGCTAACGGCAAGCGCACTGCAGATGGTTTTGATTACAACAGAATGTGTCTTTTGATTGCCGTTCTTGAAAAGCGTATGGGGCTCAGATTTTATGAAAATGATGTTTATCTTAACGTTGCAGGTGGAATACAGCTTGATGAACCAAGCGCCGATCTGTCTATAGCCATGGCACTTATCAGTGGAATTACCGATAAGGTTATTCCGGATGACCTGATTGCCTTCGGAGAAATAGGACTTTCGGGAGAGGTAAGGGCAGTGTCTCACATTGATTACCGTGTAAAAGAGGCAGTCCGTCTCGGCTTTACAAAGATTATTCTTCCTAAAAAAAATATTACAAAATCGCTTAAGGTTCCCTCCGGAGTTGAGCTTTGTGGTGTTTCAAATATCTATCAGGTACTTATTCATATGAAGCCAAAGGAAAATGTAAATCAGGACTAAAATAACATAATAGTGTGCTTTGACGGCGCGTTTTGTGATAAATGCACAAAAACGCGCCGTATTTTTCTACGTCAATAGTCAAAATAGTTAATTTCAATGTCTTGAAATATTTTTTAAAATATAGTATAATTAAAGAGTGTTTTGGCGAAATATTCGCATTACAGCAATCTAAAAAACAAGGAGAACCTCTTTATGGAAAAGGTTTACACAAAAAGTATTCGTAACGTAGCACTACTTGGTCATAGTGGTGGCGGTAAGACATCGCTTGCCGAATCTATGCTTTATATTTCTAGACTTACCGATCGTCTCGGTAACGTTACCGACGGTAACACTGTATGTGACTACGATCCCGAGGAAGTTAAGAGAGGTTATTCGATTTCCGCTGCTACCGCGCCCCTTCTTTGGAACGGTGCTAAGATCAATATTCTCGATACTCCCGGTTTCTTTGATTTCGAGGCTGAGGCAAGACAGTGCGTCAGAGCCGCAGACGCTGCTATTATCGTCGTAGACGGTAAGGCTGGCATTGAGGTTGGTACCGAGATCGGCTGGAAGCTTGCTACTAAGGCAGGCATTCCCAAGGCATTCTTCATCAACCGTTTCGATGACGGTGAGGCAAGATTCCACAAGGTATTTGGCGCTATCCGTGAAAAGTACGGCGTTAATGTTTGTCCTATCCAGATTCCCATTATCGACGGACCTAACGTAGTCGGCTTTGCTAACCTTGTAGAGATGTGTGTTTATACCTTCGAGAAGGCTACCGGCGAATATTCTCGCAGTTCAATTCCTGCACAGTTTGCAGACGTTTGTGAAGAGTACCGTAATATGCTTCTTGAAGCAATTGCACAGACCAGCGATGAGCTTATGGATAAGTTCTTCAACGAAGAGCCTATCTCCAGAGAAGAAGCTCTCGAGGCTATTCATAATGGTATTATCACCGGTGATATCGTTCCCGTATTCTGTGGCGCAGCACTTAAGAACTGGGGTATCAAGACCTTCCTTGATACAATTGCAGAATCTTTCCCCAGACCTACTGCCCGTAAGGTTGAGCATGTTGTTGATGAGGAGGGTAATATCTCCGAAATCGCAATCGATCCCGATGGAGCAGATACTTCTATCTTCGTATTCAAGACTGTTGCCGATCCCTTCGTAGGTAAGATGTCCTTCTTTAAGGTTATGAACGGAAGTCTTAAGAAGGATATGGTTCTTAAGAACACTTCAAACGGTTCCAGTGAGAAGTTCAACAAGGTATTTATGCTCAGAGGTAAGAAGCAGATCGACGTTGATGAGCTTGCATGTGGCGATATCGGCGTAGTTGCTAAGCTTTCCTCGGTTAATACTAACGATACACTTACTACAGCAGCTGCTGAAATCAAATATGCTCCTATTTCTTATCCCAAGCCCTATTATACAATGGCTATCAGACCTATGGCGAAGGGGGATGAGGATAGAATTTCCTCCGGTGTTGCAAGACTTCTTGAGGAGGACAGATCCCTTAAGTACGTTAACAATGCTGAAACCAAGCAGCTTACTATAGCAGGTCTCGGCGACATTCACCTTGATATAGTTGTTTCCAAGCTTAAGAATCGTTTCGGCGCTAACGTTGAGCTTATCAAGCCCAAGATTGCATACCGTGAGACAATTAAGAAGAAGGTTGACGTTGAAGGTAAGCATAAGAAGCAGTCCGGTGGTTCCGGTCAGTACGGTCACGTTAAGATTACATTCTCTCCCGGTGAGGCAGAGGGTCTTACCTTTACAGAGAGCGTATTTGGTGGCGCAGTTCCCAAGAACTTCTTCCCGGCAGTAGAGCAGGGACTCAGAGAGGCTATGCAGAAGGGCGTTCTTGCAGGTTATCCCGTAGTTCATCTCGCAGCTAACCTTTACGACGGTTCTTACCATGACGTTGACTCTAACGAAATTTCCTTCAAGCTTGCTGCTAACATCGCATACCGTGACGGTCTTCCTCAGGCGAACCCCGTTCTCCTCGAGCCTGTTGGCGAGCTTAAGGTATACGTTCCCGATAACTACGTTGGTGACGTTATGGGTGACCTTAACAAACGCCGCGGTAGAGTTATGGGTATCGATCCTGCAGAGGATGGTACTCAGGTTGTTCTTGCAGAGGTTCCTTTCTCTGAGATGACAGATTACGTTATTTCTCTTCGTGCCGCTACTCAGGGTCGTGGTAGATTTGACTTTGAGTTCATTAGATATGATGAAGTTCCTTCCTCCATCGCCGAGAAGGTTATTGCTGAAGCTAAGAGAGACCAGAATTGATAGATTTTAGTACAGATGCGACAGAAATGTCGCATCTGTTTTTCTGCCCGTGTTTATGTTCTGAATTCGTTATTTTTTATCTTATGAAAATATAACCTAAAATTTCGCTATAAGGCTTGAAAAATTATATAAAAAATGATATAATATATGTATCAAAAAATTTTGAGAGGAAATAATTATGTTTGGCACACGACTTTTATCTTTAATTCTTGCTTTCTGCCTCGGTTTCTCTCTTTGTGGTGGTATCATTGCCTTCGGTGCGATGGCAGCCATCTCAAAGTTCAGAGTCAGAGATCTTGAAAAGCATGGAATCAATATTCCTGATGAAGCATTTATGACTGAGGACAGGGAGGTTGATCTGTTCAATCTTTCTATCGTTGAGTTTATTAACGAGGTTAAACACGTTTCATCTCTCGGTGATCAGGTTACTATTGAATTTATTCAGGATAGATACGGTATTCTTATCCACGAGAAATTAGACGAGGCACTTACAGATGATATGAAGAAAATGCCTCTTAAGCAGCTTCTTTCGAAGGAAGGCGTGGCCGGTCTGCTTAGCAGCGTATATATCGGAAATGTAGAAAATTATACCTGCTATCAGGCAGACGGTACTGTTGGAGGCGATCCTAAGGATGAAACTACCTATTGGATGACTGAAGACGGTGTTAAGATTACCGGCATTGAGGATATTATTGCCGACTTCTCACTTGGAGATTTCTTGAGTGGTAATATTAATACTAATACATTATTTGACGAGATTTGCATAGGTGATATTCTTGGTTATACCGAGATAGACGGTGAATGGGTTGATAAGGAAGGTAACGAGGTTACCGGTGTAATCGGCGCATTTGCAGGATCTACCATACATAGTGTTGGCGATGACGTAAATAATGTTTTGATCGGTGACGTCCTCGGTTATGAGCAGGACGAAGAATCTGGCGATTGGTATAAGACAAACGAGGCAGGTGAGCGTGAAAAGGTTACCGGAGTTCTCGCAGTATTTGCAGATTGCAACATAGACGGTATAGGTGATAAGCTTGAGGATGCACAGCTTGGTGAAATTCTCGGTTATGAGCTTGTTGAAGAAACCTGGTATAAGAGAAATGCCGAAACAAATGAGCTTGAAAAGGTTACC
>JAFTON010000101.1 GCA_017463765.1 Clostridia bacterium
AATGCCACAGTTACTGATATTAACAAAGGAGAATCTAAGCCTTGAAGGAAATAAAGTTTGAAGATGCAATAATTAAGCTTGAAGGCGAGGTAAAAAAGCTTGAGAGTGGAAATATGACGCTGGATGAGTCTATCGCAGCCTTCGAGGAGGCGGTTAAGCTTATCGGCGTATGTAATAAGCAGCTTGAAAATGCAGAACGCAGGGTACGCCTGCTTACCGAGACGGAAGACGGAAGTATTACCGACGTTCCATTCGACTTTAACGATGAGACTTGATACCTATCTTTCGGATAATCTTTTTGTTGACAGCAGAACCGATGCTAAAAAATTTATCCTTTCGGGCGCTGTGTCTGTAAACGGAAAGATTATTAAAAAGCCTTCCTTTGACGTTGATGGCAGCGAGGATATTTCGGTTGATAAAAGTGGAAAACGTTACGTCAGCCGTGGTGGCATCAAGCTGGAGGGAGCGCTTGATTCTTTTAAAATCGACGTTCTCGGGGCAAAGGCTCTGGACGTTGGAGCATCAAGTGGTGGATTCACCGATTGCCTGCTTAAGAGAGGTGCAGCACACGTTATTGCCGTTGATTCAGGCTCCGGACAGATGGCAGAATCATTAAGAAATGATAGTCGGGTTACCGTAATTGAGAATTTCAATGCAAGATACATGAGTCCACCTGATCTTAAATATACGCCCGAGCTTGTCGTTATGGATGTATCGTTTATTTCTGCCAAACATATAATCCCTGCCGTGAGCTCTGTAATAACGGACGGTGGAATTTTTATTTGTTTGATAAAGCCTCAGTTTGAGGTCGGTCGCAGTGGACTTAACAAGAAGGGAATTGTGAAAAGCGATACACTTCGAAAATCGGTGGTAGATGACGTTGTCAGCTTTGCAGAGCCTTGTGGATTTGATCTTAAAGGTCTTATTCAGTCGCCTATTGTCGGGGGTGACGGAAACGTTGAATATCTTGCATATTTTGTAAAAAGGAATCAGTAAAATGAAAAAAGCCATTGTGCTTCCAAATATACTTAAAGATCCTTCACTCAGAGTTACTTCTACGGTTGTAAATAAACTTATTGGCTTTGACGTTGAAGTATATCTTAGCGAAGAATACCCTCATAATAATATTCTAGGAGTCACCTACTATTCTGAACTGCCATCCGATGCAGATTTAATAATTGTAATCGGTGGTGACGGATCTGTGATTGATGCATCAAGACTCTCCTTGCAGCTTGAATTACCCCTTCTGGGTATTAACATAGGCAAGGTCGGGTATCTTGCAACCCTTGATCCTGAGCGCTTAGAGCTTCTTTCTTCGGTTGTCGAAGGAAAGGTAAGTACAGAAGAAAAAATGCTACTTATTGCAGAGAAGCATTCCTCTGATGGCAGATTACTCAAAAGTGACAGATTGGCTGTAAATGACGTTGTAATATGTCACGACAGCTATTTAGGGATTTCGGAAATAAAGCTTGAAAACGGGCGTGGCGACGTTGTTCAGTACCGTGCCGATGGTATCATTCTTGCTACCCCTGCAGGCTCTACGGCATATTCGCTTTCTGCCGGTGGACCTATTATTTCTCACGGGCTTGATTCGATTACCGTTACACCCATTTGTCCACACTCATTTTTTAACCGTTCTATTGTTTACGGTGCAGATGAGAGGATAACAATAACAAATATGGCAGAGACTTCACTTAATATCAGCATCGACGCAAGGCTTTTTGACGTGCTTAAAAAGGGTGAGTCCTGCACCGTCTATAAAAGCGAAAGACGCCTCAGAATGATTAATTTAGATGATACAAATTTATTTTCAACTCTTTCAAAAAAAATCAAGTTATTACACGAGCTTGTGTAGCACGAAAGGACATACAGTATAATGAAAAACGCAAGACAGCAGAAAATTCTTGAAATTATTGAAAAATATGATATTGATACCCAGGAGACCTTGATTCAAAGGCTTGCTGAGGAGGGATATATGGTTACCCAGACCACAGTATCCAGAGATATCAGACAGCTTAATCTCATTAAGGGCGTAACTCCCAATGGTACTTATAAGTATATTGCTCCGGGAGCTGTTCCCGGAAACGAAGGTAAGGCACCTGTTCTTAATTCTGCAATTACAGATGCTGTTATCAGGGTTGAGGCTGCAGGTCATATCGTTGTTGTGAGAACCTATTCAGGTATGGCAAACGCAATTGCAGTATGCTTTGATTCCTTACATAGAGAAGATATTGTAGGCTCTGTCGCAGGAGATGATACTATTCTTCTGGTTGTAAAGACCAGTGAGGGTGCTTTAAGACTCGAGAAGGAACTGAGAGAAACCTTCGGCAAAAAGTAATTTTTAGTTTGGAGAAAAATAATGCTACTTTCGTTGCATATAGAAAACGTGGCTGTTATTAAAAACGTTGATTTTGATTTTACAGAAGGCTTTATGGTCCTGACAGGAGAGACCGGAGCAGGAAAATCCATAGTTATCGACAGCATTAATCTTCTTATCGGTGCAAAGGCAGAGCGTGAGCTCATACGTCATGGAGAGTCTTATGCTATGGTAAGTGGTCTTTTCGGTGATCTGTCGGAGCGTACTGTTGGTGAACTTAATTCGTTGGGAATCAGCGTTGACGAGGATGGAACAATACTCGTTCAGAGAACTGTTAATTCGGACGGAAAAAACAGAATAATGATAAATGGCAGAAGTGTCAATCTTTCTTTGCTGAAGAGCGTTATGCCATATCTTGTCAGCATCCACGGTCAGAGTGATACAGCTACTCTTTTAGATGCGAAAAAGCATATCGGAATTATTGACGTTTATGCAGGCTGTACCGAGCTGCTTTCGGAATACAGAGAGGCATATTCTTCTTTAGAAAAAATACGCAGAGAGAAAAACGAAATAATCAAAAAGGCGCATGAGGGCGAGAGACTCAAGGAGATTCTTGAGTATCAGATAAAGGATATTGATTCTGCCAATCTTCACAGTGGGGAAGAAGAGGAGCTTGTCGAAAAGAAGGTAAAGATCAAGAACAGCGAAAAGATAACGAAAAACTCCGAGTTTGTTTTCAAGGCACTCAAGGGAAGCGAAAGAGGAAGTGTTTCTTATCTTCTTGATAGAAGCATAACTGCTCTTTCTCAGATATCCGACGTTGTTCCGGCATTTGCCGAGTATAGTGAGCGTCTTCGCGATATGCTCTATCAGGTGGAAGATATTTCTGAGGAGGTGTATGCAACTCTTGCTGAAATTGACGAGGATCCCACCGAAACGCTTAATAAGATAGAATCAAGACTTGATAAGATTTCTAAGCTTAAACGAAAATACGGCTTGACTGTTGACGAGGTACTTGCATTCAGAGAAAAGGCATATAATGATTATCAGGCACTCGAAAATTCCGATGAGATGATCAGAATTCTTTCCTCGAAGGAAAGAGCAGCTTATGAAAAGGCTGTAGCACTGGCAGATAAGCTACATGCTCTGAGAATTGAAGCAGCGAAGAGTCTTGAAGATCAGGTAAAGGAGACTCTTGAGTTCCTTGATATGCCTAAGGTAGTATTTTTTGCTTCAATCAGCGAGAAGTTTGATGCAGGCCAGAAGCTTCTTAACGAGGACGGATCAGACAGGGTAGAGTTCTTTATCAGCGCAAACAGAGGCGCTGAGCCTCAGCCACTTGCAAAAATTGCATCGGGTGGTGAAATGTCCCGTATTATGCTTGCTTTAAAGAGTGTAATAGCCGGTAAGGATGGCATTCCCACCGTTATTTATGATGAAATTGATGCAGGCGTTTCGGGTAAGACTGCCAGAAAAATTGGAATAAAAATGCTTAGTCTTTCTAAAAACACGCAATTGTTTTGTGTCACACACAGCGCACAGATAGCATCTCTGGCAGACATACATTTTCTCATAAGCAAGTCCGATATAAACGGAGCAACCGAAACCGGTGTAAAAAAGCTGGATGATGAAGGAAGAATTGTGGAGCTATCGAGAATTCTTGGTGGAATTGATGTAACCGAATCTCAAAGAGCTGCTGCAAGAGATATGCTTAACGAGAGAAAAGATTTTCTATAAAAAAATTAAAACACAAATTCAACCGAAGCAATAAAGGAGTATTCATGAATCGAAAGATTGTGGAATATCTCAAAATGAATGAAGTTGAATATAAAGAGAGGTTTTCTTTGGCGAAGCTTTCTTCCGTCAGAATCGGTGGCGAAGCTGAGATTTTAGCTTTTCCCGACAACCTTAGAAAGCTTGTATCTCTTGTTACCTTTCTTGAAAAAACAAAAATTAAGCATAAAATCACAGGCAGAATGACAAACATTCTGTTTTCAGATGATAAATATAACGGAGTGATCATTCGCACTGACCGTATTTCTGATTATCAGATTGATAACTGTGTTTTATCCGTCTCATGTGGATCTTCCATTCCGTATCTGGCGTCCGTTCTTTGCAAAAGAGGACTCAGTGGATTTGAAAAAATAGCCGGGATCCCGGGCTCAGTGGCAGGTGCCATAATAGGTAATGCCGGTGCTTTTGGCATGGATATATCATCCTGTCTTACAACGGTAACTTTTTTCGATTATGACACCGGTGAAGTTATAACACTTGATAGAAAAAATCTTGAATTTTCATATCGTACATCGGCTTTCAAGAAAATGAAAACAGCAGTTTTATCTGCAAGCTTTCTTCTTACTCCGAGTGATTGCTTATCGGTTAAGGCAGAGATGGATAAGTATAAGAAAATCAGAAAGGATACTCAACCTGTTGGCATTCCGTCTCTCGGAAGTAGCTTTAAAAGACCGGGTGAAAGTATTTTTGCAGCAAAGCTGATTGATGAATGTGGTTTAAAGGGGCATATTATCGGAGGGGCGCAAATTTCCGATAAGCATGCAGGTTTTATAGTAAATATAGGGAACGCAACTGCCAATGATTATATCAATTTATCGGAATACGTAAAAAAATGCGTATATGACAGATTTGGTATCCTACTTGAGAACGAGGTTGAATTTGTAAAGTAAAACGGAGGAATTATGTCGGTATCTGCAGAACAAAAAAATGAAATAATTGAATATACCTATAAGTCCTCTTGCTGCAGAAGAGCTATAATGTATGGCATGATATTTGCAAAGGGCAAGGCAGATGATAAGACAATAACACTCTCTCTTGAGAAGCGTGAGTATGCCGAATTTCTTTCAAAGCTTGTGAACGAATTTTTCGGAAAACCGGGGGATATTTATCGTTCATCTAAAGGAGGCAGAAACATCTTTATTTCTTTTGTTTCGCCTTCTGCCTCGAAATATGTTTCCGAATTGCATAATATTACAGAATGTGAAATTGGCAACTACGTTTCACTTAAATGCAGAAACTGTCTGTCGTCATTCCTGCGTGGAGTTTTTCTTGCATCGGGTAGACTGTCAAATCCCGAAAAACAGTATGCACTGGAGTTTTCACTTGGTGACAGAACAGAGATATTTGCAAGGCTGCTCTCGAACTTCGGAATGTCACCGGGTATTTCTCACAAGAAAAGTGGTGACGTTCTCTATTTCAGACGCGGTGATGATATTGAGAGCTTTTACGGTCGCGCTGCTCTTAATAAGGTTGTTTTTAACGTTATCGAAAGGAAGATTGCCAGCCTTGCGCGAAGAGAATCCCAGAGATATCTTAATTGTGTTACCAATAATTATTTCAAATCAACTACTGCAGCAGACAGGGTTTTAAGAATAATAGAACGACTTGATAAGCAACAGCTTTTATCATCATTGCCCGAGGAGCTTGAAGAAACGGCAAGACTCAGGCTTGAATATCCCGAGTTTCCTTTGTCAGCATTGGCAGCAAAGTCGACCCCCTCTATTTCCAAGTCGGGACTATCACACAGATTAAAACGAATAGAAGAACTTGGACGTGAGCTTTTAGGCTTACCCGAGGAATAAATACTTATAATTTTAATTTTCAGAAAGGTGGCATTGTTATGGGAGAATTCGTTCATTTACATCTTCATACCGAATACAGCTTGCTTGACGGACAGACAAGAATATCTTCCATAGCCGATAAGGCGCTGGAGCTTGGTCAATCTGCCGTTGCAATCACCGACCACGGTGTAATGTATGGTGCTGTCGAGTTCTATCAATCTCTGAAAGAAAAGGGGATTAAGCCGATTATCGGATGCGAGGTATACGTAGCGCCTCGCTCGCGTCATCTGAAGGAGGGAAGAATTGATTCCTCGGGGAACCATCTTATTCTTCTCTGCAAAAACGAAATCGGATATAAAAATCTTTCATATATGGTTTCGATGAGCTTTATCGACGGCTTTTATTCAAAGCCGAGAGTGGATATGGAGCTTTTGCGTAATCACAGCGATGGGCTCGTTGCGCTCTCCGGCTGTATAGCAGGAAAGATTCCTCAGCTTATCCTTGCCGGCAGCATGGCAGAGGCAGAGGATGCTGCAGTAGAGCTTAAGAATATATTCGGAGAGGATTTTTATCTTGAAATTCAGAATCACGGACTTGATGACGAGCGCCGTGCGAATTTCGGACTTAAGCTTATCAGCGAAAAGTATAACATACCGTTGGTTGCCACAAACGATGTTCATTATCTGGAGCGCGCAGATGCAGATACTCAGGCGACGCTTATGTGCATACAGATGAACACTCTTGTAAGTGACGGCAGACCTCTCGGATTTGAAACCGACGAGTTCTATTTTAAGAGCACCGAGGAGATGAAGGTTCTATTCTCATCCTTTAAGGATTCTATAGCAAATACCGTTAAGATTGCAGAAAAGTGTAATTTTGATTTTGATTTTGACCATCTTCATTTGCCTGATTTCAGGCCCGAGGGTGGCGAGAGCCACGCAGAAAAGCTTCGCAATGATGCATATAATGGCTTAATTCAAAAGATAAACGAGGGCAGAATTGATTTTGCCGAGCATTCCAGAGAGGAATATGAGGCAAGAATTGAATATGAGCTTTCGGTTATTGACAAAATGGGCTTTAATGCTTATTTCCTTATAGTTAGCGATTTTGTTACTTATGCTAAACGTAAGGGCATTCCGGTTGGTCCGGGCAGAGGCTCAGGCGCAGGCAGCCTTGTTGCTTTCCTTGTCAACATCACCGACGTGGATCCTATGTGCTTTGATCTTCTCTTCGAAAGATTTTTGAATCCCGAGAGAGTTTCAATGCCTGATTTTGACATAGATTTTTGCTATAACCGTCGTGAAGAGGTTATAGATTACGTTAAGTCGAAATATGGGGAGGACAAGGTTGCACAGATCGTGACCTTCGGTACTCTTGCTCCCAGGGCTGCAGTTCGGGACGTTGGACGTGCTGTCGGTCTTCCATATGGTAAGGTTGATACGGTTGCCAAGCTTATTCCCCGTGATGCAGCGAGAATTGAGGATGCAATTTCTACCTCTGAGCTTAAAGCATTGTATAACGGAGACGAGGAGGTTAAAAGGCTGCTTGATCTGAGTATGAAGCTTGAAGGTATGCCGAGACACGCCTCAACTCATGCTGCGGGCGTTGTTATTACCGAAAAGCCAACCTATGAATACGTTCCTCTTTCATACAGTGGTACCGGTGTTGTTACACAGTTTGATATGAACACCGATGCGCTGCTCGGACTCGTTAAGTTTGATTTCCTCGGACTTCGCTACCTTACCGTAATTGATGATGCAGTGAAGGAGATCAGAAAGCATACACCCGATTTTGATATTACAAAAATCGATTTCAATGATAAAAAGACCTTCGAGCTTCTCTGTGAGGCGAAAACAGACGGTGTATTCCAGCTTGAATCGGGAGGAATGAAGCAGGTGCTTGGCAAGCTGATGCCTTCCTGTCTTGAGGACATTATCGCGTGCGTTGCGCTTTATCGTCCGGGACCCATGGATTCGATAGACAGCTTTATTGCCCGTAAGCATGGAGAGGAAAAGATTGAATATAAAACCCCTCAGCTTGCTGAAATTCTTGACGTTACCTACGGCTGTATAGTTTATCAGGAGCAGGTAATGCAGATCTGCAGAAGCCTTGCCGGATATTCCTATGCAAGAGCTGATATTGTAAGACGCGCAATGTCCAAGAAAAAGACCTCTGCCATGCAGGCAGAGCGTGAAGCATTCGTTTCAGGTTGCCTTGAGCATGGTGTTCCCGAAGATGCAGCCGAGGAGATTTTTGAAGAAATGCTCGGATTCGCTAAGTACGCTTTTAATAAGAGTCACGCTACGGCATACGGCATTATTTCCTACTGTACAGCCTATCTTAAGACTCATTATCCTGCCGAATATTTTACTGCGTTGCTTACAAGCGTTCTCGACAATGCAGGTAAGGTCAGAGAATATATTGTTGATGCAGCTCGTTTTGGCGTCAGAGTTCTTCCACCCGATATTAACGGTAGCAGCGAAACCTTTTCTGCCGACGGTGGCAATATCCGTTTCGGGTTACTTGCAGTTAAAAACGTAGGACGAAACTTTGCGAGGGCAGTTATTAAGAATCGTTCTGCGCGTAAATACCAATCATTTGACGATTTCGTTTCCAGAATGATTGATTTCGATCTGAATAAGCGAACTGTTGAATCGCTTATAAAATGTGGGGCATTTGACAGTCTTGGTGTGCCGAGAAGCGCCTTAATGCAATGTTATGAGAATATTATCGATTCCGAGCATGGTAGGGCAAGGAATAATATAGCAGGTCAGATGGATCTGTTCTCAAATGCCATCGGGCCGGCTTCCGGAAATATCAGCTATAAGTATCCCGATGTTGCAGAATATCCTATAAGAGAGCTTCTGCTTCTTGAAAAGGAAAGCTCGGGAATGTATTTTTCGGGACACCTTATCGACGGTTTTTCTCGTCATCTTGAGGCGATAGCACCCGATAAAATATCCGAGATCATAGATCAGATAACAGACGAGGCTGTTGCAAATCCTAAGTATAAGGATAAATTGACCGTCAAAATTGCCGGTATCATTACCGAAAGACGTACTAAGGTAACAAAGAATGGTGACGTTATGGCTTATCTTACCGTCGAGGATAGGTATGCTGAGATTGACGTTGTCGTATTTGCCAAGAGCTACAGCAGGTTTTCTGATATTCTTACCGAGGATACGGCTGTTATTATACAGGGAAATATTGCGACAGAGGAGGGGGAAACGCCAAGAATACTCCTATCCTCAGCAGAGTTGTTAATTCCCGATTCGGAGTATTCAGCTTCGAAGGCTCGGAAAAACGATCCCGTAATATATATTAAAGTGTTAAATCTTTCCGATCAAAGAATAAATAATATTAAGCGTATTGCTGCGCTGAACAGGGGAAATGCTAAAATAGTCCTCTATGATGAGAGCAGAGGAGTATATTGTGCAATGAAGGAGCTTCTTATAGATCCGTCTGAGAAGGTTGTTGCCAAGCTTGTTTCGCTCTTTGGCGAGAAAAACGTAATTCTGAAATAAATTCAGATAGATTTATTCATAAAATTTATGTAAAATATTCGGAGAGATAGGTGTTTTTAAATCTGTTTATTGAGCTGATTCTGATTACCGTTATCGTCGGGGGCTCCTGTTATGGTTATAAAAAGGGAGTATTCATGATGGTAGTAGGGCGCATCAGAAATCCACTTTGTCTTTTATTGTCGCTTTCACTGTGTGGTTTCGTAGGTGAGGTCTGCATTGCTCCCTTGATTCGTACACCGATAATAAGCTTCCTTTACGATTTTCTTTATGATAAGGCCCGTGCAGTTGACTCCTTCGAGTTGCCTACGGTATTAAAAATGCTTGGTGCTGTTTTCGGAATTTCTTTCGATGGAAAGCTTACGGAGGCAACAGTGGATAACGCCGTACGTTCGTTATCCGAGCCTTTTATAGATTTGATATCAAGGGCTGTTGCCTTCATTATTGTGTTTATATTTCTGAAGTTGTCAATTAAGCTGATCACCTATCTTGCCGATTCGTTTCTGGATCATGGAATTATCGGCATACTGAATCATATTTCAGGTGCTGTGATTTCTGTCTTTGTTTCGGTGCTTTTTGCCATAGTGATAACTACTATTGTAGATTATCTCTTCAGAACAGATATTTTTTCAGGCTCCCGTCTTGTAAGGGATTTTGACGGAGGTCCACTATATCGATTAATTAATAAATTAAATCCCTTGACTTTATTATTAAGCTTTTAATTAAACGCAATTAACTTTATATTTGTCGCAGGTGCGACGGAATGGAAAATCAATGAAAATTCAAGTTTGTGTCAGATGTAAAAAAAGACCGGCAGCGGTCTTCATCACCCGTCTTGATGGTGGTAAATCAATAAACGAAGGACTTTGTTTCCAGTGTGCTGCAGAGCTTGGAATAAAGCCCCCACCAGTTATGGACATGCTTAAAAAAATGGGAGTTGACGAGGATGACCTCAAAGGGATGAGCGAGGAGCTTGACAGCATGATGGAGAATGCCCTTGTTGAATCCGATGATGAGGCTGAGGAAAATGGAAAAATTCCCACCTTAAACCTTAGTGAGATATTCGGTATGCCCGAGAAGCGTAGTCAGGACAACGACGGTGACAGTAATAAAAAACGCTCAGACGGCAAAAAGGCCGGCTCTGAAAAGAAGCTGCTTTCCACCTATTGTTCAAATCTCAATGAGAAGGCAAGACAGGGAAAGATTGACAGAATTATAGGTCGAGACAGAGAAATTGACCGTATGATTCAGATTCTTTCCAGGAGACAGAAAAATAATCCTTGTCTTATAGGCGAGCCGGGCGTTGGTAAAACAGCGATTGTGGAGGCTCTTGCGCTCCGAATTGTTGAGGGAAAGGTGCCGGAGGCTTTATCAGGCTTCGAGGTATGGCAGCTTGATCTTACTGCGCTTGTTGCAGGAACTCAGTTCCGAGGTCAGTTTGAACAACGTATTCTCGGTTTGCTTAAGGAAATAAAGGCTGCAGGAAATATTATCCTTATGATCGACGAGGTTCACAATATCGCCGGAGCCGGTGAAACCTCCGACGGTAGCATGAGTGCTGCAAACCTTCTTAAGCCTGCACTTTCAAGAGGTGAAATAAGAGTTATCGGTGCAACCACTCTGAAGGAGTACAGAAAGTGCATAGAGAAGGATAGCGCGCTTGAACGTCGTTTCCAGCCTGTCAAGATTGAAGAGCCTTCTGTTGAGGATACCGTTGATATTATCAAGGGCATAAAGAAATACTATGAGGATTTTCACGGCGTAGAGATTACAGATGAGGTAGCACGTCTTGCCGCAACTCTATCCGAAAGATATATTACAGACAGATTCCTTCCGGATAAGTCTATTGATCTTATTGATGAGGCTGCAGCAAAGGCTGCGCTTAACTGTCCCGAGCTTAATGAAATGCGCCGTAACTCAAAGCGTCTTGCCGAAATTGATAAGAGGACGGAGATACTTGAGGCAAAGGCAGAGGCTCCCGAGGGACAGACAGAGGATGATTACAGAGAGCTTGCAGATCTGAAGTCCGAAAGAATAAGAATTGAAACAAGACAAAAAATTATTATTCCGGTTGTTGAGGAGTTAAGACTAACTCCCGATGATCTTCTTCGTGTTATTGAAATTTGGACGGGCATTCCTGCAGCAGAGCTTTCGATCGGTGATCTTGATCAGCTTGCAGGACTTAAAGAACGTATTTCAAGGCAGATTATCGGACAGGATGAGGCTGTTTCTGCCGTTGTTCGTGCAATCAGGCGCAAGAGATCCGGCGTTTCATACAGACAGAATCCCGTTTCGATGATTTTTGCAGGTCCTACCGGAGTTGGTAAGACAGAGCTTGTTAAGGTTCTGGCACAGGATCTTTTCAAGCAGCCTGAATCCCTGATAAGACTTGATATGTCGGAGTTTATGGAGAAGCATTCTGTATCCAGAATTGTCGGTGCCCCTCCCGGATACGTTGGTTATGATGAGGCAGGTCAGCTTACCGAGAAAATTCGTCGCCGTCCTTATTCGGTTGTTCTTTTTGATGAAATTGAAAAGGCACATCCCGATGTAATGAATATTCTCTTGCAGGTGCTTGACGACGGTAAGATTACCGACGCTCAGGGCAGACAGGTAAACTTTGAAAATACCATTATTATTATGACGACAAATGCAGGCAGCGAAGGCTCTTCCTCCATTCCTGGTTTTTCGGAAAAGCGTGAAATGCAGGCTAAGGACAGAACAGAGAAATCTCTTTCTGCCTTTCTCCGTCCCGAGTTTATTAACCGTGTTGACGAGATTATAACCTTCCGTCACCTTGATAAGAATGATTTTATTAAGATTGCCGATATTATGCTTTCCAAGCTTCGCGATCATCTTCTGGAGAAGGGAATTAAGCTTATGTATACCGACGAGGTTCTCGGTCTTATAGCAAAGGAATCCTATTCCGAGAAGTATGGTGCAAGAAATATGCGCAGATATATCGAGCGCGAGGTTGAGGATAGGCTGGCGAACGTAATCCTTGATAATTATGGTAAAGGAATCAAGGGAATTTCGCTTACCGTCATTGATGACAAAATTAACGTTGAATACATTTAGAGTAAAAAGGAGATATAAATCGTGGCAGAATGTTCACATGATTGTTCTACTTGCTCGCAGAAGTGCTCCAAGGAGTCTATGCTTGAGCCACAGAACAAGGCAAGTAATGTTAAACGTGTAATTGGTATAGTAAGTGGTAAGGGTGGCGTTGGTAAGTCGCTCGTTACATCTATGCTTGCCGTTACAATGCAAAGAAGGGGTTATAAGACTGCAATTCTTGATGCTGATATAACAGGGCCTTCAATTCCTAAATCCTTTGGTCTTAAATGTGGGTCGGTTCAGGGCAGCGATATAGGCATGTTCCCCCCACAGACAAAAACCGGGATCGAGTTTATGAGTGTAAATCTGCTCATGGATGAGGAGACCAAGCCTGTTGTATGGCGTGGACCTGTTATTGCAGGCGTTGTTAAGCAGTTCTGGACCGACGTTGTTTGGGGTGAGGTAGATTTTATGTTTGTAGATATGCCTCCAGGAACAGGAGACGTTCCTCTGACTGTCTTTCAGAGCCTTCCTCTTGATGGAATTATTATTGTAGGTAGTCCCCAGGAACTTGTTTCCATGATTGTCGAGAAAGCAGTTAATATGGCATCGCTTATGGACGTAAAGCTCCTCGGTCTTGTTGAAAACTATGGCTATATAATCTGTCCCGACTGTGGAAAGGTCATAAGACCTTACGGTGACAGTCATATTGATGAGCTTGCAAAGGCTCATTCCACAAGTGTTCTTGCACAGCTTCCTATCGATCCCAATCTCGCTTCTCTTTGTGATAAGGGTGTAATCGAGCTCTTTGAGGGTGACTATATGGAGAGAGCTGCAGACAGTCTTGAAAAGCTTGTAAAATAATTAAATATTCGTTTCCATAACATTTAAATCACGGGATAGCATTTTATGCATAAATCCCGTGATTTTTTTAATAAAAAAATATTTTTCGCAGTACATTTTATGACAAGTTATTCAACTATGATATGCTACAATAGTCTCAGCTGATAAGTGATATGGAACGGAGGGGATCTAAACGAAAACCTTATATATCGACGTATACTTTTTAATCAATTTTACGGTTGATCTGTTATCGCTCTATTTTGCCTCCTGCTTTTCGAAAATACCAACTTCAACAAGGCGAATTATTCTTTCTTCATTGTCAGGTGCTTTGATTGCTATAGTAATCGTATTCTTGCCCGAATATCCCTTACTGAAATTTACTGTTTCAATTATCGGGTTGTTTCTGATGGGCTTCATTGCGCCTAAAAAGGTAGCAATCGCTCGTAAAATAAAATTTATTTTCGCCTTTATTATCTTTGAAGCGTTGGTTGGTGGGGCTGTCACGTTTGTGTGGGGATTGCTCGATAAATATCTGTCACCGGTCTTTTCTGATGCCGAGGGAGGCGCAGTAAACAGGAAAATGCTGTTCCTTTCGCTTATAGTTTTATTATCCATAGGAGTATTTAAAATGATAGTTTCTTTCTTTTCGAACATTGAAAGCGAGGGAAGTGTTGATCTTGAGATAAGCTTCCTTGATAAAACCACCATAGTCTCTGCCTTTGTTGACAGTGGAAATCTTGCTGTTGACCCTATGGATATGAGCCCGGTGCTTTTAATCAAAAATGACGTGGCAAAAAGTATTCTGCCTGAAAATATCATCGATTTGTGCGATATTGATTCGCTTGATAGAAAAATAAAAAAGCGCATTCGACTTATTCCTGTATCCCGTGGTGGCGAGACTCACGTTCTTGTAGGAGTAAAGGCCGACAGCGTGAAGGTGATAATGGATGATAAAACCGAGGACGTATTGGTAACCTTAGCTATTGATAAGGAAGGAGGCACGTTCGGTGGATTTAAGGCGCTTATGCCATCTGCCGCCATTGATAATGCAGTTGTTTAGCTTGAAAAGACCGTTTTTATCGCTAAGGCTTTTGTTTGCAAGATTGTTCAGGAAAAACGGTATATATTATATTAATGGTAGTGAAACACTTCCTCCACCACTTTCCCAAGAGGAAGAGGAGCTTATGATAAAGAACATTGATTCGGATCTGGCGAGAGATGCTCTGATAGAGCACAACCTGAGACTTGTGGCTTACATAGCAAAAAGATTTGAAAACACCGGTGCCAATATCGAGGAGCTTATATCCATAGGAACAGTAGGCCTGATTAAAGCAATTTCCACCTTCAATTCAGATAAGAACATTAAGCTTGCAACCTATGCCTCCAGATGTATAGAGAACGAGATACTCATGTTCATTAGAAAAACTGCAACTCATAGAAGAGAGATATCTATTGATGAGCCATTAAGCGTGGACTGGGATGGAAACGAGCTGCTTCTTTCTGACATTCTCGGCAGTGACGCCGACCTTGTTACAAAGGATATGGAGGAGGATGAGGAGAGAAAAATCCTTCGCGCTGCTGTATCGGATTTATGTGACAGGGAAAGAATAATCGTTGAGCTGAGATTTGGTCTTTGTGATGGAAAGGAGCTGACACAAAAGGAGGTTGCCGACGCCCTTGGCATAAGTCAAAGCTATATTTCACGTCTTGAAAAGAAGATTATGACAAGATTGCGCAAAAAAATAGAAGAAAAGATATAATTTTTTTGAAAAAAGTATTGCAAAATTCGAAATTATATGATATAATAAGCCGTATTAAAATGACTTTAATGTAAAAGAGGTGTTAAAATGAAGGCTGGATTACATCCCGAATACAAAGAGGCTACCATAAAGTGTGCATGTGGTGCTACCGTTCAGACTCATTCTGTTAAGGGCGATATGAACGTGGAAATTTGCTCCAAGTGCCATCCTTTCTATACAGGTAAGCAGAAGTTTGTTGACGCCGGCGGACGTCTTGATAAGTTCAAGAAGCGTCTTGCAGCTGCGCAGAACAACAAGTAATCTATGTATCATAAAAGAGCGCTCGGATATTTCCGTCGCTCTTTTTGTTTCTTAAAAGGGCTTTTATCTCGTTCCTTTTAAATAAGATTATTAAAAAGGATTTTAGTTATGAAGGATACAGAAATTGTAAAGAGCGAAGCGATTATCGTAGGTATCGCCGAGCGTGGCAGTGACGTACCGGAATGCGAGCGTTCTCTTGATGAGCTTGAAAGACTTCTTGACACTGCCGGTGGCAGCGTTTATGCAAGAGTTATTCAGGTTAAGGATAGCTTTGATCCAAGAACCTGCATCGGCAGTGGAAAGGTTAAGGAAATTTCTGAGCTTTGCGCTGATAATTGTATTGAACTTGTCATATTTGATTTTGAGCTAACACCGGCACAGATCAGAAACCTGGAGAATGATATTGGTGGCGAGGTCAGAGTAATCGACCGTAGCATGCTTATTCTTGATATATTCGCACTTCACGCCACAAGCGGCGAGGGAAAGCTTCAGGTTGAGCTTGCTCAGCTTCGTTACAGTGCGCCGAGACTTATGGGACATGGAACAGAGCTTTCCAGGCTTGGTGGTGGTATCGGTACCCGTGGTCCCGGTGAAACTAAGCTTGAGAGTGACCGTAGACATATGAAGGAAAAGATTGTCACTCTCGAAAGGCGACTTGCCGAGATGGAGCATAACAGGGCAGTAATGCGTGCTCAGCGTGACAGAAGTGGACTTCCGAAGATTGCTCTCGTAGGCTATACAAATGCAGGTAAATCCACGTTGCTTAACGCCCTTACCGGCGCAGGAGTTCTTTCTGAAGATAAGCTTTTTGCAACGCTTGATCCCACTACGCGAAAGCTTACGCTTCCATGTGGTGAAAACGTGCTGCTTACGGATACTGTTGGATTTATCAGAAAGCTTCCTCACCATCTTGTCAAGGCATTCAAGTCAACTCTTGACGAGGTTGTTTATGCCGATATCCTGCTTATTGTGTCAGATATTACAGATCCGGAGGTAGCAGAGCATATCGAGGTTACAAAGAATGTTATAGAGGAGCTCGGTGCTTCGGATAAGCCGGTTATTTATGTATATAATAAATGTGATATGCTCGAGGAGCCAATTACAGACGTTGATGGTGACAGCAACGTTATTCTTTCGGGTGTAACGGGTGAGGGGATCGACAGACTTCTTAATCTTATTGAGGAAACAATTCATAAATTCAAGAAGAAGTATATGCTTCTTATTCCTTATTCTAATCAGTCTGTATTAAGCTCGCTTTATGATAACTACACCGTTGGTAACGTTGATTACGTTGACGAGGGAATTTCGGTAGAAGTAATTCTTGACGAGCGTGGCAGAGGAATGTATTCAGCATACATTACCTCGAAAAAGGTATGAATATGGAAAGCTATATTACAGTAAAGAAAGGCTCGCATTTTGAATATGAGGACAGAAAATCGGTCTTTATAGGCGAAGCCATGCCTGTAAGCACTGAGGCTGAGGCTATTGCTTTTATCGAATCGGTAAAGAAACGCTATCCCGATGCCCGTCATCACGTATACGCCTACGTTTTGCGTGAGAATTCTGCTATGCGATTTACCGATGATCATGAGCCACAGGGTACAGCAGGCATGCCTGTCCTCGACAGTATCAGAAAAAGAGGCTGTACAGACGTAGTTATCGTTGTTACAAGATATTTTGGTGGAACCTTGCTTGGAACCGGTGGACTTGTGCGCGCATATACTGCAGCTGCCGTAGGTGCACTTGAGACGGCAGAGATAATCAGATACGATATTTATACAAGTATTGAAATCTCGGTTAACTATTCGGATTACGGTAAGATAACCTCGCTTCTTTCCGAGCACGGCTTCCGTGCAGAGTCTACGATATATGATATCGGTGTGAAAATCGATGGCAGTATTTTAAAATCCGATTTAGAGGGTCTGAGGCTGGCTCTTATTGAGGCAACTGCAGGTAGGGTAGAAATCGAAATTATCGGAGAAGAATTTTCTTACTGATTTTTTTGAATAAAAGAGTGTTTTTTTGAAAACCATCGTATATTAGGGTACAAAGACGAAAGGAGGGGCTGGATTTGATTAGCAAGGAGACCATAGAGCAGGTGCTGATGCGTACCGATATTGCAACGCTTATAGGCAGCTATGTATCTTTAAAAAGAGCAGGTGGCAACCTTAAGGGTCTTTGTCCCTTCCATAGTGAGAAGACACCCTCCTTCACCGTATATCCTGCCGATAACAGCTTCTATTGTTTCGGATGTGGTGCAGGTGGTG
>JAFTON010000102.1 GCA_017463765.1 Clostridia bacterium
AGGCTTGGAACAGATCCACTACCGTTAACAAGGTAGACGGTAAGTACAACGAAATGGATATGAGCGAGGTTTGCGCTACAATCGTTGGTTCGTTCGTAGGCGCTGAGGAAGAGCAGTAATTAAAATAATGATGGGATAACATCCAATCATGGAAAATAACCGGAGTTGGAGCTTTTCAATTCCGGTTTTTAAATAGGAGGCATGTTGTATGTTTTTAAAATTTTACAGACAAAAGGCTACCGAGATACAGAGAGAAGGCTTTACCTTCTATTCGGGTGAAGACGGAAGACCTTACGTTGATGACAGACTTATTATGGTTGCCGACGGTCTTGGTGGCACAGGTGCTATAAGACATTCTAAGATAAATCCCGGTGTTCTCGATGAGGATAAGGCATTACATACGTTCTTCAGTAAGGATATGTACGAGCATCTTGATGATGAGCGTATGGTATCCTACTTCAAGAGCTCCTTCAGAGAACTCTTTTTGCTAAAGGATAATTACTGTAAAACTCCTCACGCTTATAAGAAGAGTGGCTATATCGGATCAAGAATTACTACATTCATTGTGCTTTATCATGCACTGTTTGATGAAAGATTCAACCCCGAGAAGCTTTTCGGTGATTATGAAGCTCTTGACGATGCTGCAAAGGCTGATTTTGAGAAGGCGCTTGGCGAAACCATGACCGACATTATTAAGACCGAGCTTCACCAGGTAGCCGAAAATGCAAATATAATTCGTGAAACAGAAAAAGAAAAGCTTGAGGTAATGGCGACAACCCTTTGTTCGACCATTTATCTTGAACATGATGATTACGTTGAAGCCTTCTACTTTGTTGTAGGTGACTCAAGACCGTACGTATGGACCTGCGAAAACGGACTTCAGCAGGTAATCGGTGGTCAGGAAGGTAATGCAGGAGCAATGCTGGATTGCATCTGTGAGGGTGGTAAATTCTCGGTTGTATGTGAGTATCACAAATTCGCAAAGCCCTGTGTTCTCTTCAATGCAAGTGACGGATGCTTTGATTCTGTTAAATTCAACGTTTCTCCGTTGGGATTTGAGAAGCTTGTGCTTGATGCTTTTGCCGAGAGTGGAAGCCTTGAAGAGACCGAGCAGAGATTGATAAGCGAGTTCGATGAATACGGAACTCATGATGATAGCAGCACGATGGCGCTCAGCAGCTTCGGCTATGCTTCATTTGAGGATTTGCAGGATGCTTGTAAGAGAAGACTTTTCACTATCAATGATGAGTATTTAAGCAAGTTCGAGGGACTTCTTGACGTAAAGTATACGAAGCTCTATGATGACCTTGTTAACGAGCGCAGAAGAAAGCTTGTAGCCTTCAGACTCGAGTTTGAAAAGGAAGAAGCCGTTTGGGAGCATTGCGCGAAAAAGGTACTTGAGGAATGCGACGGCAAGCTTGAGCTTGAGCCCGATGATGAGGTAATCGCAGCAGAAAAGGAAAAGATCAAGACCTTAAAAAAGGAAATATACGATATTATCAGCGCTGACCTTGTTGCTTTTATTGATGCAGTAAAGATTGATAAGAGCAGTATTGCGGGTGGCAAACTTGACGAAAGCGAAAAGTGCCGTAAAAAGATTATTAAGCTTTCGGCAGCGCATAGGTCTATGCTTGAGGAACTGGTAGCAGAGTTTGACACGATCTCTCCTGTGATTCATAATCTTCTTTCGGATACTCTTGCCGTGGGAATGCCTCGCAGCCTCGAGGATTTCGGTGCATTAGATTTTTCCGATGCGACCGAGCTTTCCAAAAAGCTTGCTAACGTTCAGGAATTTCTTCTTGATATGAGAAAGAAGAAGAGAGATATCAATAATATTCTGACTTATATCAAGTGCTATGAGAAATGGAATAATCAGATTATAGAGAAGAACCCCGAGCTTCTTAAGAATATCTATAAAGAGCTCATCAGCGAAAATCTTACGATTCCAAAGCTTATTCTGAACCAGAAGGATACCGAGAGATTCATGTCCTTGATTCGTCAGACCGTAGAGTCTTTAAAGGCTATCAAGAATTCTGAGAAGCTCAGATACGACGCTGCTCTTGAGAAGGCAAAGCGTAATTACTGGAAGCAGAATATCATCGCGATAATGACGGATATGGTTAATGATCCCGAGTCGGGTATTAACGAGGATCTCAGAGGCAGAGTCTCAGAGATGATTAGTGGTATCGAAACCAAGATGTCGGAAATCGAGGAGAAGGCTAAGCTTCAGGCCAGCATAGTTGAAGCATATGAATCTAATTACAATAAAATAATGCGAGGAGAATAACATGCCGGAAATCGTAAATGGTTACACCCTGATTACTGATTGGAAAAATGCTCAGCAGAGTCAGATTGCGCAGGCAGAGAAGAACGGAAAAAAGTATTTTATCAAAAAATATACCAACTACGTGCTTGCAACTAAGGATGGAATGTTTGATGAGAAAACAATCGAAGTAAAGAAACGTAAGTTCGATTCCTTTGTAGGTATCAGACGTCGTGTTCTTCACGCTTTGAGACCGTCGGCAGGCCCCGGTGGTAATATTATTCTCCCTAACGATGATTTCATAAGTGGTATTCATTACTATGAGGCTACCGAGTTTATCAACGGTGCAATTCCTGATGATGAGTTAGAGGATTTCCTTGCCTCACTGTCTTATGACGAAAGGCTTATGATGATGAAAACGGCTGCAGGTGCTTTAAGCGCTATTCATTCTGCCGGAATTATTCACAGTGACCTTAAGCTTAAAAACGTCCTGATTGCAAAGAACAGCTCTGACAAGTTTGTTGCCAAGATAATAGACTTTGACTCCAGCTATCCTGATGACGAGAAAAAGTTTATCGGTGGAGACGAGGTTTTCGCTTCTCCCGAGCTGATGAACATTATTGAGTTTGAAGGAACTAAAGAGGAGCGCCAGGAAGCACTTAAGAAGTTAACGTATAAAACCGATATATTCTCTCTTGGTGTTATCTTCCATAAGTATTTATCAGGCAAGCTTCCTACGCCCGATAAATTAACACCCTTTATGGAAAAGAGGAAAGCGGTATATGACAGAAAGGGAATGGAGGCAGTATTTAACGCTCATTTCATTCTCTCTCAGGGCTGCGAGATCGTTCTTGACAGCAGCATTAAGTCTATTAGTATGAAGTCACTTATTATGGACATGCTTGATATCGATCCCGATAAGCGTCCTACTGCACAGCAGGTGCTTAAGAGACTTAAGGAATCTGAGGAGCCTACTATAGGCGCACCCTGGTCGGATCATGCTATCACTTTTGATATTGCACAGCTTAATGCAGCAAAGATTGTGGGCGTCCGTCAGATTATGGATAAGGATAAAAAGTACGAGGTACGTTATTTCACCGGTAAGAAAGAGATTCTTTCTAAGGATCAGATGATATCCAAGGGATATGCAAAGTCGAAGAGCGTAGCTCCACCTCCCCCCGTGTTTGATGAACCCTGGCCCGAGCACAGCTTTACATGGAACAAGGTTCAGCTTAATAGCAGAGGTTATACTTCGGCCAAGAGAGCAGAGGAGTCGGGTGTTAAGGGATATTTCCTCGGTAGAGCAACCGGTGGAGGAAGATACTTTACCTTTGACAAGCTTATTGCTCTGGATTACGTTATTAAGAAGGAAGGAAAAACACCACCTCCTCCTGTGTCCGATCCTGTAGGTGATCCCGATGAAGACAAGCCCTGGCCGACTCATAATATTGAGTTTGATATGGCTACTGCTTCAAGTAAGGGAATCAAGTCAATCAAGCGTAAGGAATTGAGTGGCAAGAAGGGATATGAGATTGAAAGAATAGATGGGGTAAAGAAATTCTATCTGCCCGATATGCTTGTAGTCCTGAAATATGCTAAGAAAAAATAAGTAACCACAGTCCGATAGATAGGGACGGTTAAAATATTAATTACGGTAGATTATCCGTCCCTTACGTTTTATAAAAAATAAATTGAGGTAAATGATATGAGCTGGGTATGTTCAAACTGTTCTAATAATAATAGTGATTCGCTTTCTACCTGTGACGTTTGTGGAGCAGAACGCCCGGTTCATGTTGTTTACCCTGAATCTACCGAAAGCAAGGTTGTTTTTTCAACCTTCGGTGTAATTGCTGAAACGACCAAAAACACCTTTAAGAGTATTGCAAAGGCAGTAAAAGGAATAGGTAAGCTGCTTAAAAAAGCAGGAAGCGCTATTGTTACTCTTGGTGGTAAGGCTGCCGATGGAATTAAAGGGACGAAGGAGAAACTATCTGCCCCGAAAGCCAAAAAAAGTGGCAGTGAAAAGTCAAAACGAGAAAAGAAGATTAAAGCTCCCAAGCTACTCTCGCCCTTTGAAGAGCCCTGGCCGGAGCATAAAATTGAGTTTGATATTCCTGCAATTAAAGCTAAGGGATATGTAAAAGCAGAGAGAGCAGTGATGAATACTGTAAAGGGCTATTACTTCTACAGAGCAGATGGTACATATAAATTCTTAAGGCCGGAAATGCTCGTTGTACTTAAATTTGCAAAAAACAAATAATAAAGAAAATTACTATTTTTAATATATAAAACTAAGCAGAAACAAAAAAGGAGATACATATGGCTTGGGTTTGTCCAATGTGCTCAACCAATAACGTCGATACCGATAGCCAGTGCATTGTATGTGATACAATAAAGCCTGAAGATAAGCCGGGCTTAAAAATCAATTCGGAGCTTAAAAAGATCAACTACGTAGAATCAAATATTTCTTCCGATGAATCCTCAGAGTCTGAGGAGGCAGCAAAATATGATTTCGCTGTTCATCTGATGCATTTGAATCCGACTAAGGGATTTGAAAAAATGCTTGCATGTGCTGCAGGTGGTTATGCTGTGGCTCAGTGCCGTGTGGGACTTGAGTATTATACAGGAAAGATTGTTTCAAAGGATTATGCAAAGGCGATCACCTGGTTTACAAAGGCTGCATTTCAAGGAGAAGTAGTGGCTCAGTACTATCTTGGATTATGCCATGTATACGGGGATAAGAAAAACTACAATTCGGCATTCCTTTGGTTTACTAAGGCCGCCGAGGCATCTCACGTAGGAGCGAAGCTATATGTAGCCCATTGCTATGCATACGGTTGGGGAGTGGAAATTGATCACGTGACGGCAGTCTCATGGTACCGTAAGGCAGCCTCTGACGGTAATTCCACGGCAATGTATTATCTTGGCTCTGCCTATTTTAACGGCAGGGGTATTGAGAAGAACGAGACTAAGGCATTTCTTTATTTTGATATGGCTGCAAAGGCGGGAAACGTGGATGCAGAGGTCTATTTAGGCTATTGTTATGAGAAGGGATGTGCCGTAGCAGTAGATATGACTAGGGCAGTGCAACATTATCTTGCTGCAGCCGAGGCCGGAAATGCTTCTGCTCAGTACAATATCGGTCTGTGCTATAAAAACGGAAAAGGCGTGAAGGCAGATCGCAGTGTAGCAATCAAGTGGTTTTCCAAGGCTGCTGCGCAAGGACATAAGAAATCAATTGCAATACTTGAAAAAATATAAGACGGAGTTAGGGAGAATTTGTTTTGAATTGGTTATGTGAGAACTGTTCAACGTACAACCCGGGAGAAAACAAAGTCTGCTTCGTATGCGATTCTAAGCGACCGACGGGAGCTATAAGAAAGGCAAAGCGAGCAGCAAAAGTGGAAACTCTCAATCGGTTGAAGCCGAAGATATATAAAGCCGTGACAATAGGAGGAAAGGTGTTGTTCCTCGGATCAATAATCGTTTTCTCAATAGTCGCTTTAATATCCTTATTTCTGACGATGAGCGACGGACTGATTAACAATGTGGTCTGGCGTGCCATTAGTATTGTTCGCAATGCACTTGCTAACGTCGGCTCGATTATTCGGGTAAATTGTCGGGAGATACTCACCTGTATTATGGATTCACCGATTAAATACGTGGCAGAAAATGCAAAGGGAATAATTTTTCAGTTTATCAGCCTGCTTAAGCAGAGTGCTTTCGGATTGTTGAGTGAGCTGTTAAGCGAGTGCTTTAGTAAGCTGAAGGGAATTTGGGATAACCTCGGGGTTGTAAAGGAAAATGCTGTCGAAGCAGCTTCCATAGGTATATCGGCAGCCTTAATGCTGATTGCAATCGTTAGTGAAAAAATCAATGCTATAATTAAAGTTGTATCCCACTTGATTCAGAAGGTCAGTGAACAGGTTTCACAGTTTATTATTTAAGGAGAAATTAATTATGATTACAAACGTTTTATTCTACGCTACACTGGTTCTTGATTTTGCAGGTCTGCTTTTCTCTGCAGTTTTTCTTTGGATCAATCTCGGTGGTGGTTTTTCAGACCTTGCCGACAGAAATACAAGCGTGCTCAGAATTACAAAGATTTCCATGATCGTTTCGATTGTATTCGGTGTTCTCACCTGTCTTCTTTCGGATTCGCCTGACGTAGCGTTGGCAATTGAGAAATCTGCTTTACTCTTCTCGATAATCGCTATTACCTGGCTTGCAGTTATTCTTGCTTGTGGTATTGCTATACTTGTTACTGTTATTTCAAGAACACGCTTCAGCTCCTCTGTAACAAAGTCCACAAGGAAGCTTTTTGCCATTGCCTTACCCGGCGCAATAATCTGCCTTGTTTTAACATGGCTGTTTTCATAAATTCGGTTCAATAACAAAATATTATCAGAGGCTGAAATATGACTACATATGAATTGATTGAGGTATTCAGGGATACTCAGCATAGAATAAAAAACGATGCAGTTCTTCGTTCACTGACCCTCGATTCAATAAAAGCAACAAGACTTTACGAAGAGAACTTCGTTGCATCGGAAAAAGTGATAAAAAGCGAGGGAGACAACCTAAGTGTGATAGAAGGGACCACCTTCGATACGGCTCGGTCTGTGGGCGAGGGGAAAATTGCCACACTGAGTTTTGCTAATCCCTATGAGCCAGGTGGTGGCGCTGCAAGAGGTGCTGTAGCACAGGAGGAATGTCTGTGCAGGTGCAGTAATCTCTATAACGCACTGACTGCCGATCACCTGGCAGAAAATTATTATAAGTGGCATAAAAACCGGCATAACTATCTATTTTCGGACAAGGTTATTTATACCCCCAACGTTCAGATAATTAAGTCTGATGATTACAGTCCTCTCGATAAAGCTTTTTCTGTTGACGTCCTTAGCTGCGCTGCACCGTATAACCTGCGCAGCTTCCCGGAGGACGTTCTAAAAACTACCTATGAATCGCGTATTACCAACATTCTTGAGGTTGCGATTGATAACGGCGCCGACGTGCTTGTTTTAGGTGCATTCGGTTGTGGAGTATTCAGAAACCCGGCTTCGCTTATGGCAGAGGCTTTCAGGGAAATCCTTGTAGATCGTGGCTATAATAAATACTTTAAGCAGGTTGTTTTTGCCATTATCGCATCACAAAGAAATAAGAATTTAGAAATCTTTAAAAGTGTTTTGTCGAATAATTAATCTTGAAGTTGAATTTTTATCCATATCGTAATAAATAATCTGAAGGATCTTTATGAACATTATCTGTAAACTTTTTGATCGGCTTGAAACCGATAATATTGCTCGCAGTCTTGGCAACATGATGATCTCGGGCGTGGATAACTTTGGTAAAAGAGCTGCGTACAACGATCTTATCAAGTATCAGCTTCTTAATAATCGTACACTCCTTATCTTTCAGGATGAGGTTACCTTGGACGAGCATTCTCGTCTTAAGGCGCTGATCGCTACATACGGTAAGAAGGTGTATGACGTCGGAATGTCATCATCTTTTTCTAAAGAAATAGATATTTTTTCTGCGTTTTCCACTCCCTATGATAAGGCAGATTTTATCGTAACAATGCTCGGTTATTTATCCGAGGTATCCGAGACGGTGAAAACACGTGCGCAGGGGATCTTCTACCATGCAATAGATTATTTTGAGAGTACGGGCACACCCTACAATCTGGAGAAAATAGCCGATCTTGATCTCGACGAACTGATTAATCTTATAAACCTTTCGTCTCTTCCGACGGCAGAGAAGAATAAAAAGCTTCGTTTCCTCTCGGACTCATCCACCTCCTCAGCCTTTGTGGATATTGAGATGTATTTACTAAAGATGAAAAGCTGGGGTATTTGCCGTGTTCTCTCGGGATCAAAAAGCTGCACTGATGTATTTTCCGGAGGTAACGTTACTGTCTTTAGTGGATTTGCATCGGAGGATAAGGCTAAGAGAGAGCTGTTTATTAAGTCGGTATTGTATGCCACAAGGTGCTGTATTGAGACGCTTGTTTCATCTGGGCCTATATCCGTGATTTTTGATAGCACCGATTTTATGCAGGATGATGTTGCAAATTCACTTATGGAGTATAATGCTACAAGGAATTTTGCAGTTTATACTATTCTGAATGACGTTTCGAGCTACGTTAACAAAAACGGTAACGACCTTATAGATAAGACAAAATCATTTCTTGTATTTACACAGATGTCGGATCAGAATGCTCGGTTCTGGTCGGGTCTGTTCGGTAGCCGTGACGTGCAGGAGAGAAGCTATTCTTATACACGGAAACGTGGATTGTTCTCCTCGGTTATTATAAATAGTGGTGGAGTTGTTCCCACACCCAAGAGACCCAATATGACAACAACTAACTATCATAAGGTGAATAAGCCTATCTATCGTCCCGAGATATTTAAGGAGCTTCGACCGGCAGAGGTAATGTGCTATTTAAGAGAACCACTTATTCGCAGAAAATTAAGAATAGAGGTGTAGGATTTGTATATCTTAAGTTTGATCAGAAATCTTTTCAAATGGTCCAATATCGGTACAATTATATTCTTCTTGCTTAACGTAGGCGTGCTGCTGGCAGTTTTCGGAGCTACAGACATTGAATCGGTAATAGCTATTCTGATCTTATATCTTATTTCTATTGCCATCGCAATTTCACCTATAGGAGAGGCTGTACTTGCGCTTATGTCGGGTGCCAAAAGAATGTCGAGAGCTGATATGCAAAGCCGTATGATTCCTATCGTAACCAAAGTACATAACAGAGCTCTTGCAAAGAGTCCGGGACTCAGCAAGGTTATTCATCTTAAGGTTATGTATGATCCGGTTCCCAACGCATTTGCTCTCGGAAGGCGTACAATATGTATCACCGAAGGACTTTTTGATCTTACGGATGATATGATAGAGGGAATAATAGCTCATGAAATCGGTCATCTTGCCTGCCATCATACCGTTATACAGCTATTGATCGGTGGTGGTAACTTTATTATCACCTTTATACTTATGCTTGTAAAGGGAATTGCTGCGCTGCTTACCGGTATCGGCGCACTGTTCAGCTTCAGCCGTGACAAAACTGCAAGTGGTTGTGGCTGTATCATGTCGATAGTGGGTCTGATAAGCTCAGGTATCATATGGCTATGGACAAAGTTCTGTATGCTGTTTCTGATGTGGTCCTCCAGGGCAAACGAGTATGATGCAGATAAATACGCTATGGAAATAGGCTTTGGCTATGAGCTTGCCAGTGCACTTGATACAATTGGTACGGGTGTGCCTCAGAACTCGCTTATTAAAGCACTTTATTCATCTCACCCTGAAACCCATGACAGAATTGGAAAGCTTCAGGCGCTTGGTGTTCCTTATTCAAGATATTAATTCGGAGAAGATAATGACTGACCAGGATAAGCTATTGTTAGCATTGGAAAATTTAGAGACTGTTGTGGATATCGAAGCCAGCAGTCCTATTCGCGACATGCCTCAGCTTAAGGCAATTATTGCAGAGAATCCCAAGATCGCTTTTTACGTTTCGGGTTATTCTATTCAACACGTATATTATTACGGATATAAACGCAGATTTACATTTGACTATGAAAATACAGAGGTTCCTATGAGAGATATTCACATTATCTCATCTCCTTCGGATTTTCACAGTCTTCTTTGCCAGTATCTTGGCAATTATAAAAAACGCTTGGTAATTATGCTTGACGGTAGAGTCAATATTGATCTTGAGTTTAATAAGTTTCTCGAAACAAATCGGGTGTTCTATCCTAATTTTGTAGACCTTTCCCTCGGCAGCTGCACGTCGCCTCTTGTGAATATGCCTATGTATGATTTTCAGTTCGTATACAGAATAGGCAAGGTAAAGCTGGAGATGATGGAGCAGGAGATGGACAATGAGGTTGAGAGAATTGCTAAGATGCTCTTTCTCCCCGGTATGAGTGATGAGACCAAGGCTCTTCTTGCTCATAATTATCTTGCTTATACTATTAAATATACACTTAATGAGAAGGCATCGAACCTTGAGCGCAGCTATCTGCAGAGCGCATACGGAGCCCTGATTACCAGGAAGTGCGTTTGTCAGGGATATGCTGAGGCATATAAACGCCTTATGGATTTTGCGGGAATACCCTGTGATGTTGTTTTTGGTCAGATAAAGGGAATGCCTGATTACCACGCCTGGAATATTCTGAGACTGAACGGTGGAGTCAATAATTTCCACGTTGATGTAACCTGGGATTCCCCCGGTGGCAGAGTTATGTATGATTACTTCGGACTTAAGGATTCCGATCTTTCAGGTGACAGGACATGGAATCTTAAATATAACGCTAAATGTAATTCAAGTAAAAATCTTCTTGCAGAGGGACGCCGTGGAATAATTGCATTTAAATCACGACTCCTGAGTAACGGTGTAAGTCCCGTAATGCTTGGATAATAATTGGAGGAATTATGGCTGAATCAAAAATGCTTAAAGCAAAATGTGCTAAAACAGGCAGACGTTTTGCAATGGAACTCAGACAGTACGGTTCGGAGTGGAAGGTTGTTAATTTTATCGACATTCCGAAGGAGGCTGCCGACGTTATTATGTCGGAGGTAAAGCAGCCTGTATTTAAAACTAATGATAATCTCCTTGCCTGTACAGGCTGTGGTAAAAGAAACGTTGGAGGCTGCTCCTGCGCGCGCCGTGGCAGCACCTGCTCACCAAAAATGAATTACAAGTACAACTGTATTTATTGCGACCAGCTTGAAATCGATTATTCGAGAGGTTCATCGGGACGCACACCGTACACGGAATGGGCAGGTACAAGCAATATTCCCGATGCAATAAAGGATAAGTACGGTAACCCACAGGGAAGCCAGTATGATCTTGTGCAGGACGGTAGCTTTAACGGATATAAAATCGTTGTACTTAATCTTTGTGATGAGTGTGTATTTGACAGCCCGAGAGCAGCTTTGGAAAAGAAGGGCTTTCAGGTACAGGAGTATAAGACTTTGCCTTCACTTCTGACCCTTAAGGCTGCGCTGAGAGGCGATAAGACACAGCTTTGGATAATCTCCCACCATACTAAATTTATGAATTCATTCTACGTCAGTATGATTCAGGATTATTTCAATTCAGGACACGGCATTTACGTTTGGGGAGACAACGACCCCTTCTATCAGGATGCAAATCTGATACTTGGCGCAATATTTGGAACGTCGATGTCAGGAAATAGCTACGGTGATAATATTATTGGAATTCAGTCTGCGCCGGGCAGCCCCGGAATTGTGCCCGATCATCCGATAACGACCGGTATTGTTAATTTTTACGAGGGAATTACAATAGCCGAAATACATATTGCCCAGAAGCTTCAACCACTTGTATATGCCTCTGACGGAAAGATAGTAACGGCATTTTACGACCGTGATTCAAAGCGTGCTCTTGTTGATGGTGGATTTACACGCCTCTATTGCAGATGGGATACAGCAGGTACCGATCGATATATAGTGAACGCTGCAGCCTGGCTCGCTAACATTGAACGCTTCGGATATGATCAGGACGTCAGATAATGCGAAATTCAAATATAGTTACAGCATTTTGAAATAAAGTGAAAGATGGTGATGAAATGTATAAAAAGGAATATCATATTGATGCAGTTCTGAAGAGAGAAAAGGCAAAGAATGAAAAAAAGATACAGGAATACGAGCAGAAGCTGCAGGAATATCCAAGAGGTACGCTTGTGTTCCGTGAGTCGAACGGACGAAATTACTGTTATTTTAGATATCGCGACGGAAAGAAGATAATAACTAAGTATGCAGGTACTGCAGATAAGTATAACGATCTCAGTGCTCTCGTATCCGAGAGAGATAAGCTTACCAGAGATATAAAAAATCTGAAGGCAGAGAACGCACGAATACAAAAAATGGAAGCTGTAAAATATTGATTTTTCGAATAATTGTTTAAAATGCCTAAAAATAAGACTTGAAATTTAAGATCCCGATATATTTTTCGGGATCTTTTTTGTACACTTTTTCTTGAATAAATCTATTGACAAACTCCTGTTCGTATGTTATAATAACCTTACGAACTCCTGTTCGCCCCCACGAATATTTTAAGGAGAAATTAAAATGAGACAGAAGAATGATGAGAGAAAAATGGACGTATACCGTTACGTGACCGATTACAAGATGGAGCACGGTGTTTGTCCCACTACGCAGGAAATTGGAGATGCGCTCGGTATGGCTAAATCCACCGTTTCCAAATATATGAATCGCCTTATGGATGATGGTCTTATTGAGAAGCACGGTAGATATCAGACCGTTCTTACAGACTCTGCCATCCTTCCGTCTGATTACGTGCTTATGCCTGTTGTTGGCTCTATCGCTTGTGGCCAACCCATTCTTGCTATAGAAGAAGTGGAGGAATATATTCCTATTAACGTTGGCTTACTTGGCTACGGTGAATACTTTGGTCTTATTGCCAGAGGCGATTCAATGATTGATGCAGGCATTTGTGACGGTGATACCGTTTACGTAAGGAAGCAGAGCACTGCGATCGACGGTGAGATTGTAGTTGCTATGGTAGAGGATGAGTTTTCTGACGGCTGGAGCGCAACGCTTAAACGATTCTACCGTGATATGAAAAACAATCGTTATATACTTCATCCTGAGAATTCCAGTCTTGATGATATTATTGTAGAGAAGGTGCACGTTGTCGGCGTTGCCGTTCGTGTGCTTAAGAATCTTGAGAACACTAAGCGTAGATTTTGCTGATTTATTATGGGACTGCTTCATTTAGGCATAACCGAACAAAAAAGTTAGAGGTACTCTTAAATGTGCCTCTACCATCAATATTTATCTAACCGAGAAAATCTAAGGTTGAAAACCTATGGTTTTCTCCTTTTTATTTGAGTTTTTGTTCTATCTCCGCTTACTCGCTCGACGTATGCCAATACGCCTCACGCTCGCAAACGAAGATTTCTGCTCTAAA
>JAFTON010000103.1 GCA_017463765.1 Clostridia bacterium
ACAAATCTACGCATGTCATCTTCTTTAAAGCGAAGCATGGAAGGCACCGTATGCACCAGCACGGTTCTGGGAGAAAAACGAGACAGCTCAAACCCCGCGGTTTTTAACCACGGTGCCCACCTGCTATTGACAAAGGCCCGTTTATGTAGTACAATTGTTCATAGTTGGTTTATTTTAAATTATTTCAGTCACCAGAAAGGTAATTAACATTATGTGTGCACGTGGAAACGGAATATATTGCGTTGATATTGTAATGTGTATCGATGCAACCGGCAGTATGTCATCAATAATTGATGAGGTTAAGTCTAACGCCTTGTCACTTTATAGCAAGTTTGTTGATGAAATGGAGCTGCAGAATAAGTTTGTTGAAGCATTAAGAGTTAAGATTATTGCTTTCCGTGACTTTATCTGTGATTCAAACCCTATGGTTGAATCCAAGTTTTTTGAGCTTCCCGAGCAGGCAGCCGAATTGCGAACATTCCTTGACGGAGTGGAGGCAATAGGTGGTGGAGACGGCCCCGAATGTGCACTTGAAGCTATTTCTGTTGCGCTTAACTCTAACTGGACTACAGAGGGATATAAGCGCAGACATATCATAGTCGTATTTTCTGATGCACCTACTATGACAATCGGTGAGAGGGCAGGATGTCCTAATTATCCTTCCGATATGCCATCTGATATGAAGGAGCTCAGCTCGCGCTGGGAGGGAACCGATCAATTGTATTACGGCTCTTATAACTTCGAGGCAGGAAGACTTTTGGGCTTCGTTCCCGATGACCCTTCATGGAGGAGACTTCAGTCCTGGAACAGAACCACTTTAACTTATACTGCTGCGAAGGGTTGCAGCGATATTGAAATGGACGAGATTATCAATACCGTAGTAGGCTCCATCAAGGCGACTACCGACGAGTAATCCTATTCTTAATCGTTCCACATTTTTATTAGTTTATTAAAATATTATTTTATAAAGGAGAAAACAAGTTATGTCACAAGGTATTTATCATGTCGATATAGTAATGTGTATCGACGGAACAGGAAGTATGGTTCCCTTTATTGAAGCAATAAAGACCAATGCGCTTTCTTTCCATTCTACACTCGAGGAAGAGCTTACACTCGCAAGCAAGACTGTTGCTACTACCAGAGTTAAAGTTATCGTATTCGGCGATTATAAGGCAGATGCTAATCCTATGGTAGAATCTCCCTTCTACGTGCTTCCCGATGAGAACGATGCATTCAGCGAGTTCGTAAATAACATTCACGTAAGTGGTGGTGGTGATATTCCTGAGAACGGATACGAGGCTATTGCTACAGCTCTTAAGTCTGATTGGACTACCGAGGGTATTAAGAGACGTCATATCATTGCCGTATTCTCTGATGCTCACGCACTTCCTCTTGGTGAAAGAGCCGGCTGTCCTAACTATCCTACCGACATTCCTACAACTATGGCTGATCTCAGCGCATGGTGGGAAGGTACCGATCAGACATTTGGTGGTACATACTCTACTGCTGCAGGCAGACTTATTGCTTTTGTACCTAACGACGAGAGCTGGTCTCACATCCA
>JAFTON010000104.1 GCA_017463765.1 Clostridia bacterium
ATCTTGTAGGACTGATTGATACGCCGAGAAGATTACAATAAAAATAAAAACCACCGTTGGAGTTAACGTGATACTCTTAACGGAGTATTCACGCTAAACGATGTTTGCCCCCCAGGGCAAGTGATGAAGCCTAAGGCAGTGATGTTCACTGCGTGAATGATGTTGTGCCTTCGGCACAGTGGGCAAACATCACATCACTGCGAGCATTTGCGAGCAACATCATTATGCGTAGCATAACATCACTTTTGCGTTAGCAAAAACATCACTAACAGAAAAAAGAGAGGACATTTCGGGATTTAAGCCGATTTGTTCTCTCTTTCTGTTTGTATAAGGGGTTGGGCTTAGTCCATATTTGCGTTTGACCTGTCAAATGCGATGCTTGCACTTTTGCGAAAGTGTAAATTCTCCACTAAGGACATCACCCATTCCTCTGGTGGTTTTAATTATTATGAGTCAAAATAATTTTGGTTATTTAAACTACTACACGTACAGCTCCACGGCTACGTTGAGCTTGCCTTTTTTGGACAGTGAACGGGTGCCGTGGTAGATGAATCTGCCGTGGTGGCGAACGCTGATTTTTTCGTTTGGCTTCGGGGTGTATGAGGGGCTGTCGATCTCTTTGCCGTCGGCAAAGACGAGACGTTTTTTGAACAGCAGCTGTGCGTCCTCACGCGAGAGCGAAAATACCTTTGCGATGATTGCGTCAAGCCTTTCGCCACTGATCTGCACCGTTCTTATTTCGGTACGGTAAAGCTCGCCCTCGGGTAGCTCGGTGACGATCTGCGATCTGACGTCTGTACGCTTCACTTTGGTAAGTCCGTCGGCGACGTACGGCGCAATGCTCTCAAGTGCAAAAACGTATCCCACGTTGTCGATTATCACTATATCACCAAGCGTGTCGCGCTCTATGCCCAGGTTCAGTATTGCGCCGAGGAAGTCGCGATGGGTAAGCTTATCTGCAAACTTCGGGCTGAGGGGCTCCACCTTAACCACCGAGATGGGATAGGGAAGGGAGTAGCCAAGCTCCTCCTCCGAGCCGAATCGAATAATAACACGCTCGGCACCGTCAGCACCACCGAAGGCTTCGTAGGCTATTCCACGAAGCTCTTTTTTTATTTCGCCAAAAGCCGATTGCTCGGCAAGGCCCAAAAAGTCCGTGAAGGTGAATATTCCTGAGCTGAAGGACTTGCGTCCAAGCTCGATAAATCGCTTTTTAATCAGCTCGTTATCCTGTGTCATGAGATGATATCAACGGGATAGAGAATCTTAAGCTGGTTAATCTTGCTCTCATATGCCTTGCGACGTTTTTCGGACAGCAAGCCTTCCTTTATCCCTTCTGCAATTTCGGAGAGAGGAATATTCTCGGCAGGTCTCTTTGAGTTAAGCTGGATAAGGTGGTATCCGAACTGAGTTTTTACCGGAGCATCTGAAATCTCACCAACCTCCATTGCAAATACGGCAGAGTCGAATTCGGGAACCATCTGACCCCTGCCGAAGTCACCGAGATCTCCTCCGTTCTGACCGGAAGGACAGTTGGAGTTTTCCATTGCTGCCTGCTCGAAGGAGATTTCACCGTTTTTAATCCTTGCGAGAAGCTCGTTAGCCTTCTCTTCGCTGTCAACGAGAATGTGACTTGCATTAACGGTCTCATCGTTCATAAATCTGCCCTTGTGGATTTCGTAATATTCCTTAACCTCTGCATCTGTTACCGTAACGCCGGAAACTGCCTTATCGGTTGCATAGCTGATAAGGAGATTTTCTCTCACCCTTGCAAGCTCTGCCTTGAATGCAGGCTCGGTTTCGTAAAGATTTGCTCTTGCATCGAGAAGAAGCAGCTTGCTTGCGATAAGCTGGCTGAGAATAGCCTGTCTGCCCTCGGGACTGTTGTATGTCTGTCCTTTCGGACCAAGCGATGCGAGAATCTCTTCAACCTCATTTTCGGTAATCTGTATTCCGTTTACCGTTGCTAATACCTTGCTCATTGTTTTATTTTCCTTTCAAATGTGCTTTATTTTAATATTAATTATTGCGTAGTCCTTTTGGATAGTGATTTTTCAGCCTGCCACCACTGATCTTGCCACCACCGAGAGCAACACCCTCGTATATGACGGCACACCAGCCGTTTTCGGTAAGGGTCGAGTCAATCTCCTCGCCGCGAAGATATTTTTCCACTCTTATGTCACCACGGCAAAGCAGCTCCTTGCGACGAAATCTGTCGCCATAGGCAGAAAAGAACTGATGATGTGGAAAGAAGTTGCCCTTCTTTACCTCGCCGAGCATTACTCCCGGCATAAATACCGAATAGGGTGGCATGGGCAGATCGTGGGGAATAAGGGCGAGAAATTCACCCCATTTGATTATCCTGCCACAAAGCTCGCCACAAATGTTGTCAGAAACAAATTTCTTGACAGTCGTGATTTCTTCTTTTGAGGGGAGTTTTATACTCTCTTTGTAAAGTATTGTTGACAAATTCTTCGATTTTTCGTCTTTTTTCAGCAAAGCGATGAACTGTCCTTCACCTTTTGTCAGGTGAGGATAAAAACGCCTTGCCTCCTTCATTCCGTCTAAGCCGTCGGCTGTCGCAGCTATGATTTTTTCATTAACCGGACAGAGACTGAAGTCGGGGTGCTCTTCGAGAAAATGCAAGACGGTATCCTCGTTTTCCTCTTTGGAATAGGTGCAGGTGGAGTAAAGAAGATATCCACCCGGCTTTACCGTGCCCGACAGATTGTTAAGAATCTCTCTCTGCCTCTCGGCACAGAGCTTTACGTTTTCCTCACTCCACTCGGTGATCGCTTCGTCATATTTTCTGAACATTCCCTCTCCGGAGCAGGGGGCATCACAGAGCACAAGATCAAAATATGAGTCGTACATTTCACTGATCTTTTCCGTATCAAGAGAGGTGATTACTGCATTCTTGATGCCAAGCCTTTCGAAATTACTTACAATAATCTTCGCGCGCTTAGGCACGTATTCGTTTGCGAGAAGAACTCCGGAGTCGCCTATTGCGCTTGCAAGCTGAGATGCTTTGCCACCCGGGGCAGAGCAGGCATCAAGAACTCTCCAGCCCTCTCGGACATCAATCGCCTTCACGGTTGCCATAGCACCCGGGTCCTGCACGTAAAACATGCCTGCATGGTGCTCGGGCGACCTTCCGATTCCCTCACAGCTTTCGGGAATAAAGCCGTCCTCGGCATAATCTATAGGAGAGAGCATAAGCGCCGTTCTGTCGAGAAAATCCTCAACCGATATTTTTGTCCTGTTAACCCTTACGGCACGCACGTTTGCCTCACCGAGAGCCTTCTCAAAGTCAGTGTAATCCTCACCGAGTATATTTTTCATTCTCGCTTTAAATCCTTCGGGCAGCATAATTATCTCCTTTCGCATTATTCACGAATGTTATTATACTGCATTTTTTGATGAATGTCAATTACCAAAAATGTATTGAGAAAATAAAAACGGACTATTTGTCATTCACAGTCCGTTTCGCCTTACTTATTAATTTTTGGGTTGTCGGTGATGCCAAGAATATAATCGACAGAAACACCGTGAAAGGCAGAGAGCTTAATTAAAATATCGGTGGGAATATCTCTTTGACCAAGCTCATAGTTGCTGTAAACCTGTTGTGAGCAGCTCAGCGCCTTTGCCATTGCTCTTTGAGTTAAATCTTTATCTTCCCTGAGATCTCTTATCCGTTTGTAAACCATACAAGCTCCATTTTTTGCATAATCACAAAAATTATACCAAACTGCAAAATGCAGTATTGACTTTTACTGCAAATTGCAGTATACTGTATTGTAGAAGGCAAAAAAAGCTTTCGTGATTTTAAAAGGAGAAAGAAAATGAAAAAACATTTTTTAGCCGTTCTGATTGCGCTTATGGTGATATTGATGCTATCATCGTGTGGACAAAATACGCCGGAAGTTCCCGATGAGGGGGGTAATGGTGGGCAGACTCATATTCACGAGTTTGAGGAGTGGTCTGTTTTAGTTGATGCTACCTGCACGGAACGTGGTGAAAAGGTGCGTTATTGCTCCTGTGGTGAAAGGCAGACCGAGTTTATTTCAAGTCACGGTCATACCGAGGTGATTGACGAATCGGTTGAGCCTTCCTGCACTGAAAACGGACTGACAGAGGGTAAGCATTGCGATGAATGTGGTGAGGTTATCGTTGCTCAGGAGGTCGTAGATGCTCTCGGTCACATTGAGGTGATTGATGAGGCAGTCGATCATACTTGTACCGAAAATGGACTGACAGAGGGTAAGCATTGCAGCGTTTGCGGCGAGACCTTGATAGCGCAGACTGTGGTTAATGCGAAGGGTCATACCGAGGTGGTTGATAATGCTGTTGAGCCTACCTGTACAGAAAGCGGACTTACCGAGGGAAAACATTGCGAAGCCTGTGGGGAGGTTATTGTTGTGCAGGAGGTCATAGATGCGCTCGGTCACAACGAGGTAGTAGACAAGGCGATTGAGCCTACCTGTACTGAAACCGGACTGACAGAGGGTAAGCATTGCTCGGTATGTAATAAGGTAATTATAGCACAGAACACCGTAAAGAAAAATGGTCATAACTTTGAAAACCGTATTTGTCTTGTGTGTGGAGAAAAGGATTATAGCAAAGGGCTTAAATTCACCTCTAACGGTGACGGTACCTGTTATGTAAGCGAGATTGGATCCTGTACCGATGCTTACATTATAATTCCTCCCATTTCTCCTGACGGAGATAGTGTAACAAGCATTGGCGATTATGCGTTCAGTGGTAGCTCACTTACAAGCATAGTGATCCCTGACAGTGTAACAGAAATTGGCGACGATGCGTTC
>JAFTON010000022.1 GCA_017463765.1 Clostridia bacterium
AAGGGTGTAAACGATTTTCTGACCTTCCTTAAGCTCGGTTGTATAAACCTCAACCTCAACCTTTGCGTCCTTACCCTCAATAGCAGGGGTGATCTTAATACCGGGTGCACCCCAGTAATCAAGGTCGAAGTGATTTTCTGCAACAGTTACAATATAAACGTCACGGTACAGACCACCGTAGAAGGTAAAGTCTGCCATCTGGGGATAAACCGTTTCGTTAGGTGCGTTGTCAACAACGATAGCAAGATCGTTCTCACCGTCTGCGAGAGAATCGGTAAGATTAACTCTCCAGGTGGAGTAACCACCGTCGTGGTGGCAGAGATGCTTGCCGTTCAAGTATACGTCGGCAGAGGAGTTTGCACCACGGATTTCGAGGTAATGAAGTCCCTCACCGAGCTCCTCCTTGTTGATGCTCTTGTGATATACACAGCTGCCACGGAAGTAGGTGCCACCGTCGTAACCGTCCTCGTTGTTCCAGGTATGGGGCAGTGTTACCGAGGTCATACCCTCCTTAACGGAAGGATCGGCACAGTCCTTGATAAACTGCCAACCCTCGTTGATTTTAAGTATCTTTCTCATAAAATGCTCCTTTGGGTTTTACTTTTTTGCCTCTCTTTATTATAACAAAAAAGCAAAAGTAAAATCAATAATTATTAATAAAAATTATGTTAATATTTTTATTATTGTTTAAAGCAGAAGGCGTCCGACGGTGTATTTTGCCGGACGCCACTAAAATCACTCGTCTGAGTTGGAATTATATAAATTATGCTTTCTCAGCAACGTCTGATGCGTGACGTGCGTCAAGCTCATCGTTCATCTGAGCGAGAGTCTTCTTGTCAAGGTTGTAAACGAGACCAAGACCAACGAACTGCATAATACCTGCTACAAGGTAGAGGATTGCAACAAGCATACGAATCTTGGAGGAAACATCCCAGGAGAATGCCGAGGGATCGATAGCATCGAAGGGAATGCCTTCAATCAAGGTGTGGCTATATGTACCGTCTTCAAGCATATAGGCATTGTTTACATAGCCGAGAGTAGTCATAATTGCAACAGCTACTGCAGGACCAACACCCTGAGCGAGCTTTCTGAAGAAGGAGTGAAGCGAGTATACAATGCCCTCTTCTCTGTTACCGGTCTTCCATTCGTTGTAGTCAATAGCGTCGCCCATCATTTCCCAGGATACGGTAGAGTAGATGCCAAGGCCGAGTGCACAAACAAGCTGACCAACAACGTAAACAATAAGGTCAATAGTGGTGTTGCCTTCGGATACGGGGATGATGCCGATAGGACCTGCAAAGAGGATCAAAGCACCTGCAATGTAAGCGATGGAACCGATAACGGAGAGCTCCTTCTTACCGTACTTCTTAACCATCTTACGAGCAAGAGGTGTGAAGATGATAATAGGAAGCATTGCGAACATAGATACGATACCGGAAATAGCGGTGTTCTTAAAGTAGGACTGGAAGGTTACGGTAACCGCTGTGGTAGCACCCTGCATACCGATGAACATACCCATAGCAGCGATAGTAGCACCCATTGCGGGACGGTTCTTAAGGAAGTTACCCATAGCCTTGAATACATTGAACTTGGGCTGATCTTCGTTGAGAGCAATTTCCTTTTCAACACGGATCTCTGTGTTCTTGATCATAAACATAAAGCAGATGAAACCAAGAATACCCATGATGAATGCGGTAATGAATGTCTTTGTAGGATTGAGTACGTTGTTATCGTAGATAAGAATGGGGAGAAGAACCATAGGAAGCATATTACCCAACATACCACCGATAGAACGCCATGCGGAAAGAGAAGCACGGTCAGAGGGATCGGAAGAAATGAGGGAAAGAAGCGAGCCGTAAGGAACGTTTGCAATCGTGTAGAATGCATCCCATACTACGTAACCGGCGATGAAGATGATTGCCTTTGCGATGGGGTGTAAGCTGGGAACGGGAATGAACACGCAAGCACCGCCAACGATAAGGCCGATAGAGCCTACAAATATGTACTGCAGGAACTTATTTCTCTTATACTTGCGATTGTCTGCGTCGATCATAGTACCGATAATCGGGTCGTTGATAGCATCCCATACCTGAACGATAATGAGAAGGATGGAATACCACGCAGACATACCCATAACCTGGGTCCAGAATATTGCCATTGTGCCCTTGAGGGCGAAGCTCATGTTACAGCCAAGGTCGCCTGCCGCATACGCTAAGCTGTCGCGAATACCGAACTTGCGGTGGCCGTTTGCATCGAGCTGAACGGGTTTTTTTGCCATTTTAGATTTTCCTCCAAAAAAATATTATTTGTTTTTGCGCAAATCTATTATAACAAATTATTAATATAATAAGCAAGACCCAAAAGTGCCACTTTTGTGACACCCCTTTACAAAAAAATAATGGAAAAAATGTATAAAACAAACAAAAAATCCGGTGAAATTTATTCACTTTGAAAAAAATGGAAATAGATTGTTGACTAAATATGTGAAATATTGTATAATGTATTTAAAATGAAAGAGAAATAATTCAACGTTATGAGAGGTATGAAATGTATAAGCTTTGTAAAACCGAGCAGTCATCAAACAGACAGCGCGAAATAGAACAATGCCTTTTTGAAATTTTGAAAAATAAAAATTACGAGGATATTTCCATAACCGAGCTTTGTGAAAAAATGGGTATGCCGAGAAAGGCGTTTTACCGTTATTTTGACAGTAAGGATGATGCTCTTTCAGCGTTGATCGATCATTCTATGTCTGAGTACAACGGTTTTATAGTTGACAGAAGCTATGACAGCAACCGTTCGCTTGTAGCCGAAATAGAGGAATATTTTTTGTTTTGGTATGAAAAGCGCGATTTGCTTACAGCCTTAGACCGTTCGGGTCTTATGGGATATCTTATTGAACGCACTATCAATTATCCTATAAGCGACAGAGTGGAGCTTGAGAAGTTTCTTCCTACCGATGAGCAGAGCAGAAGAAACAGGGTTATTAAATTCGCACTGTCAGGTCTTGTATATACAATGATAACTTGGTACAGAGATGGATTTAAAACATCAACACGAGAGATGTCGGAGAGCGCCTGCCGTATGCTGCGCGAGCCACTTTTCCCGGCACTTGATAAGCTTGGAATTCAGTGATTGATTGAAAACTTTTCATAAAATGTAAATAAAAGGTTGCAAAATCATCGATTTTGCAACCTTTTTGCCTAATAAACGCAGTTTACGTTTATTGATTTTTAAAATACTGGTACAGATAGCAGGGAAGCATTCCGTTATACAGCTTTCTTACCTTATCTGCCTTCATACCGTAGAAGCGTTCAAAGGCAGGGTGCGAGGTGATAATATACACCTGCCAGGGTGAGAGGGAACGGAAATGCACGCCTATCTCCCTGTAAAGCTGCTCTGCCTCGCGAAGAGTACCGAGTCTTTCACCGTAGGGAGGGTTGGATACTATAGTGCCTCTTCTGCCATCGGCAGAGATCTTTCTTGCATTCTGACGGAACACACGGACTATATCTGATACGCCTGCAAGCTTTGCATTTTTTTCTGCGAGAGCTACTGCGGAAGGATCAATATCAGAGGCGAATGCCTGGAAATCGGTAGCTCGTTCTACGTCAAATGCCTCCTCACGAGCCTCACGCCATATTTTTTTATCAATAAAAGCGAAATCCTCTCCTGCGAACCTTCTGTTACGTCCCGGGGCAATGTTTTTCATTATCATTGCTGCCTCTATTGCAATTGTGCCGCTGCCACACATGGGATCCCACAAAAGTACGTTTTCTCTCGGACGGGAGGTTGCTGCAATTGCTGCTGCAAGGGTTTCTCTTATAGGTGCACCGAGCGAATCCTTACGGTAACCTCTCTTGTGCAGAGCGACTCCCGAGGTGTCTATCATCAGAGTGGCTACATCGTTCAGGATAAAGAACTCTATCTGGTATTTAACTCCTGTTTCGGGGAACTGATCTATACCGTAGACCTGTGACATAGAGCGAACCACTGCCTTTTTGATAATAGCCTGACAGTCCGGTATAGAATGCAGCTTTGATTTTATAGCGTGTCCCTTGACGGGAAAGGCATCGTTTTTTCCAATATAATCCGACCAATTAAGCTTGCGCACACCTTCAAAAAGCTCCTCAAAGCTCTCTGCCCTGAAGGAACCTATCTTGATAAATACACGCTCGGCATAACGTAAAAATATATTTGAAAGCGCAACTGCTTCCTCATCACCTGCAAAGGTAACTCTGCCGTCTATGGTAGAAATTCTCTCATAGCCGAGAGCATCGATCTCCTCACCAAGCAGGCGTTCAAGACCGAAAAGGCAGGTTGCAACAAGCTCAAGTTTCATCTGTTTACTCCAAAATTGAATTATGGAATAATTATAGCATTAATTACTTTTTCAGTCAAGTAAAAATATTCACCTCTTAACATTTTTCTTTTATTCAAAGTATTGACTTTATTGTTTTAGCTATGATATAATAAAGTGTTTAAATATATTATTTAGGAGAACTATTCCGATGAAATGGACTTCACTTAACGATTTAAGAGAAAAATATCTCGCATTTTTCGAGAGCAAGGGACATATCAGACTCCCTTCCTTCTCGCTTGTTCCCAATAACGATAAATCTCTGCTTCTTATAAACTCCGGTATGGCACCTATGAAGAAGTTCTTCACAGGTGAGGAGCAGCCCCCCAGAAACAGAGTTTGTACCTGTCAGAAGTGTATCCGTACTCCCGACCTTGAGAGAGTTGGACATACTGCACGTCACGGCACATATTTTGAGATGCTGGGTAACTTCTCCTTCGGAGACTACTTTAAGAACGAGGCTATTCCGTGGGCATGGGAGTTCCTTACCGAAACTCTCGAGATTCCCTCCGACCTTCTCTGGCCTTCGGTTTATGAGCAGGATGACGAGGCGTATGCTATCTGGCGCGATAAGATCGGTGTTCCCGAAGAGCATATAGTTAAGCTTGGTAAGGCTGATAACTTCTGGGAGCACGGCTCGGGTCCCTGTGGTCCTTGCTCGGAGATTTACTTCGACCGTGGCGAGAAGTTTGGCTGTGGCTCTCCCGACTGTAAGCCCGGCTGTGATTGCGACAGATTTATGGAAATCTGGAACAACGTATTCTCTCAGTTCAACAACGATGGAAACGGTAATTATACCGAGCTTGCACAGAAGAATATCGATACCGGTATGGGCCTTGAAAGACTTGCCTGTGTAATGCAGGGTGTGGGCAATCTCTTTGAGGTTGATACCGTTCGTGCGCTTCTTGACCGTGTATGTGAAATCTCCGGCAAGACCTACGGTGCAGAGTGGGCAGACGACGTTTCTATCCGTGTAATCACCGACCACGTTCGTTCCTCCACCTTTATGATTTCCGACGGCGTTATTCCCTCCAACGAGGGACGTGGCTACGTTCTCCGTAGAATTATTCGCCGTGCTTGCCGTCACGGTAAGCTTCTCGGTATTAACGGTATGTTCCTCCGTGGCCTTTGCGAGATTGTTATCGCGCAGAACGTGGGCGCATATCCCGAGCTTAAGACAAAATATGATTATATTCTCAAGGTAATCACTCTTGAGGAGGAAAGATTTAATGCAACCATCGATGCAGGTCTCGGTATTCTTAACAGCATCGTTGCAGATGCGAAGGAAAAGGGTGAGAAGGTTATCTCGGGTGCAGATGCATTCAAGCTTTACGATACCTTCGGCTTCCCTGTTGACCTTACACGTGAGATTGCAGAGGAGGCAGGACTCTCTATTGACGAGGATGCCTTCAAGACTCTGATGGACGAGCAGAAGCAGAGAGCGAGAGCAGCAAGAGGAAATATCTCCGGCTGGTCGGACTCTTCCAAGTCGCTTCTTGAAAACCTTCCTGCAACCGAGTTCCTCGGCTATTCCGAAACCGAGTGCGAAGGCAAGATACTCTCTGTTTTTGTTGATAACGAGGCTGTAGAGTCTGCTTCGGAGGGTGAGTGTACTATCGTAACCGATAAGACCGTATTTTACGGCGAAGGTGGTGGACAGGTTGGTGATACAGGAGCTATTACTCTCGGTGATACAAGACTCACCGTTCTTGATACAAAGAAAACCAACGGTATATATCTCCATCAGTGCCAGATAGAGAATGGCTCGGTTTCGCTTGGTGATACCGTTACACTCACTATTGATAAGGCACGCCGTGATGCTATAAAGAGAAATCATTCTGCAGCTCATCTTCTTCAGGCTGCGCTTCGCGCAGTTCTCGGTACTCACGTTGAGCAGGCAGGCTCTTACGTTGACGAGCACAGAGTTCGTTTCGACTTTACTCACCTCGCTGCTATGACTGCAGAGGAGATCGCAGAGGTTGAGGCTATTGTAAATAAGAACATTCTTATTGCAGAGCAGGCTGAAACCATCGTGACCACACCCGACGAGGCGAAGAAGATGGGTGCAATGGCTCTCTTTGGTGAAAAGTACGGCGACAGCGTTAGGGTTGTAAAGATTGGTCGCACATCCACCGAGCTTTGCGGCGGTACCCACGTTTCCAACACGGGTAATATCGGTCTGTTCAAGATTATTTCCGAGTCCTCGGTTGCAGCAGGCGTAAGACGTATTGAGGGTACCACAGGCTATGGCGTGCTGGAGCTTCTTGCTGAGAGAGATACACTTATTCACGATACTGCAAGAGAGCTTAAGTCTCCCAACGTCAGCGGTATCGCAAAGAAGGCAGAGGCTCTTCAGAATGAGATCAAGGAGCTGAAGCGTGAGCTTGACTCCGCTAACTCCCAGATCGCAAATGCGAAGGCAGAGGCACTCTTCTCGGGTATCAAGACCGTCGGCAAGTTTAGACTCCTCGCTGCTAAGGTTGAGATGCGTCCCGACCAGGCACGTGGACTTTGTGACACTGTAAAGGAAAAGTATCCCGACGCAGTTGCAGTATTTGCAGCAGTTGCCGATGGCAAGCTTAACTTTGCAGTTGCAGCAGGCGCAGATGCTGTTAAGGCAGGCGCACATGCAGGTAATATTCTTCGTGAGGTAGCTGCAATCTGTGGTGGTAAGGGTGGTGGCCGTCCCGACAGCGCAATGGGTGGTGGCCGTGATATCGATAAGATT
>JAFTON010000105.1 GCA_017463765.1 Clostridia bacterium
CTTGCGCTAAAGAAAAAGCCGTCTCCAATACTGATGATAGTCATATCGGCAGGGCTTGGTGTGCTGATGTATTCATTAATCTAACCTATAAGTAAGAATTTAGCGAGGTACATATGTTATGTGTTTGATATGCGATAGAATTCGGATGATTAAAGAAAACAGCAATCCTTGGTTTGTCAAAGAATTGACAACGGGTTATGTCGTCATTGGTGACAATCAGCATTTTAAGGGGTACACACTATTTCTTTGCAAAGAACATAAAACGGAATTATTTCAGTTAGACTATGTAACTAAAATGAAATTTTTAGAGGAAATGTCTGTTGTAGCAGAGGCTGTATCAAAGGCATTTGGTGCCGAAAAAATGAATTATGAGTTGTTAGGTAATGGAGATACACACCTTCATTGGCACCTATTTCCAAGAGTAAGCGGCGACTTGGAAAACTACGGAAACAAGGGCAAAGGTCTCGTTTGGTGGTATCCAATAGAAAAGATGTATAGTCCGGATAACCTTCCATCCGAAGTTGAATTAAAAGAATTTAAAATACTGCTGAAAACAGAATTAGATAAATTATTATAAAGACAAATTCCAATTTATCGAACTAAAATGGTATCAAAATTTTAGATTACTCACAGATAAAGACCAAGAGAAATCTTGGTCTTTCATACTAAAATATGATAAAATACGCAAGAATAATTCATTTCATTTAGGTGGTTTGATTATAGCAGATAAATAGAGAATAAAGCGAACGGGCAAAGATGAATACAATATAGAACTACCGTCTGATGATAAAACAGACGCTCTTTTATTGTTCCAAAAGCTATGTGATCAGGCAAGAGATTAACGTTTAAGAGCACCCGAGATTATTTCAAGGGTGCTCTTGTTTTATTTGGAAAGATCAGCTGATCTTTTCGGACGAATAGATTTCAATAAAGTCGAAGTTTGTCGTATCCATTTCTGCCGTGAAGGTAATAGTATTTTCACCTTTAGGCACAAGGACGGTGGTGAGTCTTATGCATACAAAGCTATGCCAAGCGTCATCCCCCTCCTCTACGGCAGGAATCTCACGGGAGGCAGGAATGCTGATTTTATTACCGTTCAGTGTAACGGTAAAGCTGGAGTTAAAGTTAAGCGCCTCCTCGATACTGCTGACAGAAGCATAAATATAGATTGTAGTAGACTTCTCTAAATTGAAGGTAAAGGAGATTGAGCTTCCCTCATACACGTCACCAACATAGGACTTACCACTTGCGTAGCTCCTGTTTGTGCGTATCGGCGATTCGGTTGTAAAGCCCGAAAGCTCTGCATCCTCTGCCTCAAATCTATATGCAGTTGCATTCGAAGGACGGTTAACTATCTGATCCTGCTTCTCAGCAAAGGGCTTTTCTCCTTCAATAATCCACTGGCTGTCAAGATAAGTAAACCTTGCGTTAAGCCATCTGATAAGATAATCGGCAGCAAGACCCTGCGCAGTCCTAATGTCCTTATAGCTGTTAAGCTCTGGGCAAACCTCACCGTTACCACCGATAACACGCTCAGGCCATCTCTGGTTATTTTTCTTATAATAGTCTAAATAAATGGACTTTTCATCCATAACAAGCTTGATAGTGTTATCAAGCACATCGTATTTTTTTAGCTCGGACCACTTTTTACATACAAGATCAAAGAACCAAGCCTCATCCTTTATAAGCTTAAACCAGGGGTTGTTGCTGTTGAGAGCATACATTCCCTGACCGTCGTTGCAGATTCCGTCTCTCATACCAAAGCTGGAGTCAAAGTCCCAGGGAGCTTCAAAGGTAATCTTCTTATTTCCTTCGGCAGTCATATTGAGCGAGAGATAGAAGCTGGACCAATCCACGTCAAGATCGCATGCTATTTCATTAAGAATGTATGTATCCACAAGCGACTGAACGTCTATCACAGCAGAAACTGCCTCGGCAGCCGTAGTATATTCAGGTGCGGGAACAACGGCTGTAAAGTCCTCGTTAAACTTATAGAACTTATCATACTGACAAGCCTGATATGCAATATAAAAGGCGTTATCCATATAGTTTTTCAGAAAAGTGAGCTGGCTATCGGCATTGATATCACTCTTTACGGTATATCCCGGATTTCTTGCTGACATACCACTGTAGTTCATAACAAATGTAGGATCCCCTGCCCCGTTTGGCATGTTGTTCTCATCAACATAGTAGCTGTCGTACTCAAAGAAATAACCTATATCATTTCCGGTATAGCCATCCTCTACTTCAGGAACACTTGTACGTCCTCCCTTAACCTCCTGCTGTTCAACAAGAAGATATACACCCCAATACTGACCGTTAAGATAAACCTCTACGTTACGGAAATCGGTGGAATAATAACCGTCAGAAGCAAGAATGGTATTTCCAAGATAAAATGCAACGCTGTTATTTGACAGTGAAAGGTCCTTATAATCAGCTAGGAGCACCCAGTTCTTATACTTTTCCCCGTCGTTAAGACCGAGCATATTTGTTTTTGACTTAAACTTAATTCTGATAGGCTTCTTAGGATATTCAAGGGTATAGTTGCCACGCACCTTAACCTCTGCCTCAGCATCGGTTATAGCAAACTCCTCCTCGCATTCATCAACCGTAACGGTAGCGTCTACATATTCGATTCTGTCGGCAAGCTTATCTCCCCTGCCGTAGCTTGTTGCCCAGGAATTGCTTCCGTCGGGTGTATTGATATGAACGGCGGGCATGGTTGAACTAATTACAGGAAGATAGCCATACCTTTCTCTGTTTGCTTCATCCTCAGGATCAATAACCTCCTCGGGCTCTCTGTAGCCCTGAGGCTTTTCGGGTTCTGTGGGCTTTTCGGGATCCGGAGTCTCGGGATCGATAGGCTTTTCGCCATCGTCAGGTTTCTCAGGAGTCTGTCCCTGCGAGTCCTTATCATCCTCTTTATTGCCTTCATCCTTACCCGGATCGTTTGTGTTATCCGAGCTGTCCTGCCCCGTAATAAGCGCAGAGAGAATGTCGCATGAAGTAAGCGATGAAATAAGCATTACCGAAACGAGAATGAGTGCTATGATTTTTGATAACTTGTTCATTTTTTCCTCCTGATATTTATTTTGGTAATTCAATGCATTTTTCGGGTTTGAAAAGCTTACCGATCGCCCTTAACGGATGGTTATTTACCACGTCGAGAAGGACAAGCGCCATATGGTGCGAAAGCAAGCCTTCACTTGCGTAGGAAATAGAACGCAGGCTCATAGACCTTATAGTCTGCCAGCCGAAATAGGCGTTCTTTACCTTAGTTTCCTTGTCGGGTGACTCTGTAGAACGCTTTTCAAGGTTATATATAGTTTTAAATGCCAGATTAATTGCGCCGAACAGAAGCCTTCCTCCAAACGTCTTATATGAGCGCATCGGAGTATTAAGATCATATGGACGCTTGATTATCGGGGGTTCAATCTCCCTGCCAATAAGAATGTCAAACTGCTCGTCTGTCATCTTGAGAAAAGAATCTCTGCCGTTACTGTAAAGCGTACGGTATATTTCCTTATCGGTATAGTCATCCCCATCTAAATAAACACTCTCGCTAAGAATAGGGGTGGCAGCATCCGAGCAAAGCTCAAACAGATATTCGCCGGCTTGAGTGCGCCATGCTCCGTCAATAAAATAACGAAGGCTTTCTTCCTGAATATCAATTGAAGCATTAACCTTTTCACCGGGATTAAGAGCAATCTTTCTGAACCCACGAAGCTCGCGAATCGGCCTCACAACACTGTCACCCGATGCATTTACGTATATCTGAAGAACCGTTGCACCCGACCTTTTTCCAACGTTTTCTACATCAACCGTTACCCTGATACACCCTTTATCTCGGCTGAGCTTCAGATTACTGTAAGAAAAGTCGGTGTAGGATAGGCCGTAGCCAAATGGGTATTTTACAGGAACGCCGAAGGTGGAATAATAACGGTATCCAACAAAAATGCTTTCCTTGTATCTGTCGTTAGTAGTTTTTGTAAACTCATCACCGAAGGGAACGTCCGAATAGCTGTGTGGCCAGCTTTCAGCAAGCCTTCCGGAAGGATTTGCCTTACCAAACAGGAGCTCATAGACTGCCTCGCCTCCCATCTCGCCAGGAAGATACATATTGAGAACTGCATCTACGCAATAATCAAAGCTCATATCAACAGGCGATCCACCAAACATCACGAACACTATTTTCTTACCAAGCTCAGAAAGCCCTCGCAACAGATCAAGCTGATTCTGTGGTAGAGATAGGGTCTGTCTGTCAAATCCCTCACTCTCGGCATACTCCGAAAGTCCACCGAAGAAGATAACCGTTTCTGCATCTGCTGCTTTATTAAGCGCGCACTTTACAAGATCGTCATCCTCCGTGAAGGAGTTGACGTCATATCCTCTTTCATACTCATACTTTACACCGTAGGAGTCAAACGCATTTTTCGGAGTAGTAAGCTTATATGGATTGATGAGTGAGGAGCCTGCGCCCTGATAGCGCATTTTTTCAAACATGTCACCAACAACAAGGTATTTCTTACAGTCGCAAAGTGGAAGAGTCTCTCCATCGTTTTTCATAAGGACTGCACTGTTAATTGCAATCTCTTTTGCAAGTTCAGCGTGAGAAAGAAATTTGTCCTCGCCACCAAATTCAAGAGAAGAACCTCTCTTAACGACCTCAAGCACACGACGTACTGCCGTATCTACAACCTCCATAGGAAGCGCACCACTTCTGACAGCATAAACAATCACCTGTCTGTTATGAGCTATATCGCCCGGCATCTCAAGATCAAGTCCACTTTTAAGTCCCTCAACCCTATCGTTTACAGCGCCCCAGTCGGACATTACAAGTCCACCATAGCCCCAATCGTCACGTAGAATGCCATTCAAAAGCTCGGGGTTTTCCGAAGCGTATTTGCCGTTTACCTTGTTGTAAGCACACATTACCGAGGCAGGTCTGCCCTGCTTGATAATAGGCTCAAACGCCTTAAGATATATCTCACGATAAGCTCTTTCATCAACAATTGAGTCACCGAAATACCTGTTTGCTTCATTGTTGTTGCAGGCAAAATGCTTCACACTGGTGCCTACGCCGGTGTCCTCAATACCACGTGTCAATGCAGCACCAAGAGATCCGGTTATCAGTGGATCCTCACTGAAATACTCAAAGTTTCGTCCACAGAGAGGATTACGCTTGATATTTACTGCAGGGCCGAGTATAAGACTGACACCATAGTAACGGCATTCCTCGCCCATTGCCCTGCCCATTTTATAAAGAAGCTCTTCATTCCATGAGCATGAAGTCGTAGAAGCTGCAGGAAAACAGGTGGAGGGCTCTGTTTGTCCGAGACCTACCGTATTATCGCTGTCTTTTCTTTTGCGCAGACCGTGAGGGCCGTCCGTAAGCATAACCGAGGGCAATCCGACACGGCTCACCTTATTAGTAAACCAGGATTTATGTCCTGAAAGTAGACACGCCTTCTCCTCAAGAGTCAATTCGCAGATTAGCTTATCTATTTCGATCATTGTCGCTCCTTTTATTAAACAATTATCTTTTATTTAATTATATCATTTATAATAAGCTTTGTCAATTTTTAAAGAGTTGGCGTTTTTTACAAATATACATAATAATTGTTATGCAAAATAGATAAAGGGAGTCCCTTTCGGGACTCCCGGGGTATAAATTTAATTTTTCACGTCAGTCATAGAGCCGATAAACAAAGGAATATTGTTCTCGGTATCAATTATCATATATACAAAGGGACGGTCAAGATATACCTCTTTAGGATCCTCAGGTGGTGCTGCAGAACCATCCTTCATGCTTACAACCGTAACTGCACCTGCCTTTGTTCCACGTTCTTCAACGTCGATAAAGGTTTTATGAAGCACGTTTCCAATGTAAATATTCTGTTCCTCATAGCTGCCAAGCTGGCTGAAATCTGCCAAATCAACGTCAAATGCGTCGGTCATTCCCATGCTATAAAGAACATCTGCGATATCTGCCTCAAATTTTGTGCTGAATTTTGGGAGTGATGTCCTCACGGTTGTACTCACCGAGGAAGCAAGCATGCTTGCAACCCCCTCGCCGTTAAGAGAAGCTATATAGTCTGAAATTGAAACTCCCTCGTTCGGAAGAAGAGCAACGAAGGCGTAGTTTCCTTTATATCTTTTAATAAATCCGGTGGCATTTTCATCCTCTATGAATTTACCCTCGGTACAATACATAAACTCGGCTCTTTGCTCGGTCCCATCCTCTTTAGTGAAAATACCGTCTTTGACCTGAGTGGATTTATAGGTAGTAGCCCACTCTGCCTCGAAGGCTATCGTATTGATAAGATACATTATGGTATCCGAAGAAATGCTCTCAATAATGGAAGGAATCATACCACGGGTCTCGCGCCTTACCCAACTGTTTATATCTGCAAGCGTAGTCATATCAAAAGACGTTTTATATATTTCTGCCCCGTAATAATCTGCGTTTTTCTGCAAAAATGATTGATTAACCGTAAGCAATGGATCTTTCTTGAACCAGATTGAATTAGCTATTCCAAGCTTGGTTTTTTCACCTTCATTTAAAGAATTTATGTAGGTATGAAGATATTCGTTAAGCTCATCGCGCTCAATACCGAATACCAGCTCCATCTGAGCGAGGGTTTCACCTGCTGCGCCGTTTGACGTCATGGCAAGAGCGAAGAGGATGGACATAGGTGACAGAAAGAGGTTTTCACCGTTCTCCATCTCTATAAAAATACGAACTGCGAAATCGGTAACAGATTCATTAAGCGCATCAAGATCAGCCTCTCTGACCTCTCTTGGTTCAATACCGTCCATAAGGTCAACTGCGCTTACCATAATACAACTGCTCATATTAAAGAGCACCGTACAAAGAACAAGCATAGCTATAATTGCAGACAAAATACGTTTTTTCATATTAAAACTCCTTTCATTTTGCTTTCACCATATAAGACACCAAAAAAAACGAAAAGGTTACGTCCTTTTAATAAATTATAACATTTGTATCATAAAATGTCAATCGTTATTGCTTTTCGGGATTATTTATGTTAAAATATGTATGAAAGGTGGTGCATCATGTTTTTTGACAAGCTGTTTAAAAGAAAAAATAAATTTCCCGAAAAAGCTAAATACAAGAAGGGCGACTTCGTAAACTTCAGACGCCGTGGCGAGCTATGCTTCGGATATATCTACGAGGCATTCGAGGACAAGGAAGGAAATATCACCTATACCATACAGATAGGTGGACAGTGTCCAGCCTTTCTCTATGACTGGAAGGAAGAAGAAATTCTCGGAATAAAAACAAAATATTATTAATTAATTCAAAGCAGAAAAGAATATACCTCCATTCCTTTGCATATACTTGCATCAGATGGAGGTATTTTTTTATGTCTGAAAAAATCAAAAAGCTATGGAATGATATCAAGCCCTATATCCTGCCATACTCGTTAGCAATAGCAATACCACTTACGGTTGGAATCCTTTCTGCAGCGCTGACTAAGGATAATATGGATATATACGATAAGCTTAAAACTCCCCCACTCTCTCCCCCGGGAATAATTTTCCCTATTGTATGGACTGTACTGTATATTCTGATGGGAGTAAGCTCAGCGATGATATACGTGGACCGTAACAGATATCCCGAAGCAGCTACGAAGGGCTTCGTTTGGTACGGTGCCAGCCTTGTTCTTAATTTTTCATGGAGTATAGTATTCTTTAATATGGAAGCGGCATTTGTTGCCCTATTGATACTGCTTGGTTTGCTTTACACGATCATAAAAACAATTATAGAATACCGTCGGGTAAAGCCTCAGGCAGCATATCTTCAGATCCCCTATGCACTGTGGGTTTTGTTTGCCGGCTATCTGAACGCAGGAATCTGGCTTCTTAACTAAGGTTATTTGAAAATAAACAGCTGTGTCCAACGATTTCCCGAAACAACGTAGCCAACACCGATATGAGTAAAGGACGGATTCAATATGTTGGCTCTGTGTCCGGGCGAGTTCATCCACGCATTTACAACTGCCTCGGGAGACTGATATCCCTTAGCAATATTCTCACCTGCGCTTCTGTAGTTTATCCCAAAGTTTTTCATCATATTGAAGGGTGAGCCATAGGTGGGGCTGTTGTGTGAAAAATAACCAAGATCCTTCATATCCTGCGACTTATATCTTGCAACTCGGGAAAGCTGCCAATCATGTGTCAGAGGCTTTAATCCGTTTTCCTTACGGATCTCATTCACAAGTCTGACAACCTCGCTTTCATAAGCCGTAACAGTAGATGATACGGTAGGTATATTTATCTTCTGCCCCGGGTAAATCAGATCGTAGTTTTTGATTGAAGGATTAGCAGCATTTATCTCGCTAAGCCCAACCTGATATCTGACAGCAATTTTCCACAAGCTGTCTCCCTTCACCACCGTATGCGTATCCGATGCTAAGGATTTTACCATAAAGACAGCAAAAAGCATCACCGATAGCAGAAATATACTTAAAACTTTTTTCATTATTTGTTCCTCTCTTTCTTTTTGTTCTGTCGGCTGAGGCCGACATGACCGTGACTCACTCCCTTCTTATCCCGGAAACAAAAAAGCCGTCGCCGTTAATGCGACGCGCCAACCGGATTTATTCTGTAATAATTATACCAAATCTGATAGTAAAAGTCAAATGCAATATATGGAAAAGGATAGCTCCCACACGGTCGCTATCCTTTTTATGTTAATTAAAACTAATTTATTATTTATATTTCTCTTCATCCTCGTGCTTAAGACGGAAGGTCGCCTTCAGCGTAAATATCCACTTCATTACGATTGTAGGATTATCAGGAATGATACGGTATATACTTTCGCCATGCTGAATCTCAAAATATGCTCCGGGACGGAAGGGCAAAATCGGGAATGCGTGTGTCGGAATCTCCTCGACGTAGGGCTCACCGTTAACTATTCCATCCATAACAAATTTATTGAAATCAAAGCTTATCATCCCCTGACCGATGCGCTCGTATCTATGCTTTTTCTCGTTAATTGCGTGGATTTCAGCACGTGTCTGATAGAAGAAGTTGGGATGCTCCTTAACAAAATCGTATACAGATTCCTCGATGAACGCATGCCAATCGCTTGGATACTTGTATATCGGATCACCGTCACCGACAAGCGAAAGAATTCCGTAATTATCGCTCTTTACGGTATAACCACAGTTCTCACAGCAAAGCTTGTTTCTGCCTCTTACCCACATGGTATGCTCACTCTTGCAGGATGGGCACATATAAAGAACGTGCTCGAGTCCTTCTACGTTATCGCCGTTCTTGTAGTAAATCTTCTCTTCCTCGTTGTGCCTGTACGCATCAAAGGAAAGATGCTCGTTAACAAGTGCCTCTGCCTCCTCGTCGGAAAGTGCCGAAAATTCCTCCTTTGAAGCAAGCTTATAAAGCTCTATTGTAATTTTGCCACGGCGCTTTACCCTCGCCCACTTTGGATTAGTAAGATAAGTACCGTTTACACGGGCAACGTATACGTCTGCCTTAAACCACTTAAGCACCTTAGCCGTAGCAAGTGGAATCGGAGTCGAAGAACCACTTTCAGTCATGAGTCCTGCAGGATACAGCATAAGTGGCTCGTCATGATCCAGCACAGCCTTCATTCTGCGCATATCAAGCGCGCTGGTCTGGAACTGATTCTTACCGATAGCACCACACATTTCCATAAGAGGAGCGATCGGAAGTGACTGCATCATAGCTTTACTTACAACAAAATGAGTCTTTGCAGGAGCAACAACATATCCGGGAAGAACATCAATTATAGATTCATGATTGGCAATAATTACACATCTGCCTGTTTTTCCCTTCAGATCGTTACGAACAACCTCAACGTTATAAATAAATCTACATAAAAACCGTGAGATTCCCTTTGCGATTGAAAAGAGAAAACGGTTGGGATGTCTGAATGATTTTTTGCTTTTCTTTTTCACTATAAAGTCCTTCTTTTAAAGATAATAAACCTATAATAATGGTATAACATAAAATAAAGTTAAAATAAAAGGCGCTGAAGCTATTAACAACAGCGCCTAATAAAAAACAATTATTAGTAATTTACCGATTATTTGAAATCAATAACAGACTCGTCCCACATTTCGGGAGCCTCATATCCAAGAAGGTTTACGGTAGTTGCAGCTACGTTGGAAAGTCCAAAATCGCTTCTGCCCTGTTTTAAGGTATACTTATCTGCATAATTGTTGTCATACACAATAAAGGGAACGGGATTGAGAGTATGGCTGGTCTTTGCCTTGGGAGTACCGTCCTTGTTAAGCTTAGGAGCCTTTGTCTTCTTATCAATCTCATACATCTCATCGGCGTTACCGTGGTCTGCAGTGATGAGGGCTACGGCACCAACCTCGTCACAAACCTTAAGAATTCTTGCGAGCTGAAGATCAAGAGCCTCCATCGAACACTCTGTAGCGAGGAAGGAGCCGGTATGGCCTACCATATCACCGTTGGGGAAATTAACTCGAATATACTTGTACTCGCCACTTCTGAGGCACTCGATAAGCTTGTCGGTGATCTCAGCGCACTTCATCCAGGGTCTCTCCTCAAAGGGAACGATGTCCGAAGGAATCTCTACATAAGTTTCAAGCTCCTCAGAGAACTTGCCCGACTTATTACCGTTCCAGAAATAGGTAACGTGACCGTACTTCTGAGTCTCGGAAATAGCAAGCATCTTAACCCCTGCAGAAACAAGGTACTCAGTCATGGTGTTGGTAATCTCGGGGGGAGAAACAAGATAACGGCTGGGAATATGAAGGTCGCCATCATACTCAAGCATACCAGCATAAAGAACCTTAGGTGCGCGAACTCTGTCAAACTTATCAAAATCCTCGCCAGATTCAAAGGCTTTGGAAATCTCGATAGCACGGTCACCACGGAAGTTGTAGAATATAACGCTGTCGCCGTCGTTAATAGTACCAACAGGTGCGCCATCCTTCGCAATCACGAAGGGAGGAAGATCCTGGTCGATAACCTTAAGCTCTGCTCTGTAGGTATTGATAGCCTCCTCTGCAGATGCAAACTGTCTGCCCTCACCAAGCACATGAGTCTTCCAGCCAAGCTCAACCATAGACCAGTTAGCCTCGTATCTGTCCATGGTAACCTGCATTCTGCCACCACCCGATGCGATAGCAATATCAAAATCATCGCTTCTGATGCTGTTAAGGAAAGCCTCAAAAGGAAGAACGTAATCAAGCGCACTTGTCTCACCAACGTCACGACCGTCGAGAAGGATATGAAGTCTTACTCTCTTAACACCGTCAGCCTTCGCTCTGTTAATAAGCGCAGTAAGATGATCGATATGTGAGTGAACGTTTCCGTCAGAGAAAAGGCCGATGAAATGAAGGGTGGAATTGTTATCCTTAACTCCGTTTGTAAGAGCATTCCAGGTATCAGAAGTAAAAATCTTACCACTCTCAATCGACTGAGAAACAAGCTTCGCTCCCTGAGCAAATACCTGACCGGATCCGAGTGCGTTATGTCCTACCTCAGAGTTACCCATATCGTCATCACTGGGAAGACCCACAGCCGTACCGTGTGCCTTCAGAGGAATCATGGGATAGTTCTTCATAAGCATATCGAGAGTAGGTGTGTGAGCAGCAGCAATAGCATTTGCACCGTTATCGGGAGCAATACCAACGCCATCCATAACTATTGTGAGAAGAGGGCCCTTTACACCCTCGAATTTTGTAGATTTATTAAGCTTAGCCATTTTTTCTTAACCTTTCACGTTTTAATTATATATCGGCATCCTTGATGTAAAGATGACCGTAATCGGTAATAAACTTCTTTCTCTCCTGCAATGCATCACCGAGGAGAACGTCGAACATTTTTGCTGTTTCAGCAGCATCTGTGGGAGTTACTGCAATCAGACGACGTGTCTGAGGACACATAGTAGTACGCCACATCATCTCAGGCTCGTTTTCACCAAGACCTTTTGATCTCTGAAGGGTATACTTCTTACCACCAAGCTTTGAAAGTATCTCGGTTTTTTCAAACTCGTTATATGCAAAATAGGTTTCGCCACCCGAGGTTATCTCAAAAAGAGGCGACTCGGCAATGAATATCTTTCCCTTCTCTATAAGGGTAGGAAGAAGCCTGTAGAACATTGTAAGAAGCAACGTTCTGATCTGGAAGCCATCCTCGTCTGCATCGGTACAGATAATAATCTTGTTCCACTTCATAAGACTGTAGTCAAAGGTTGCAAGATCACTCTTCTTACCCGTTTTAACCTCAACACCACAACCGATAACCTTAAGAAGATCAACGATAATATCGCTTGCAAATATCTTATCATAGCTGGACTTCATACAGTTAAGGGTCTTACCTCTTACGGGAATTATCGCCTGGAATTCGGCATTTCTGCCAAGCTTACAGCTTGACATAGCAGAATCACCCTCTACTATATAAACCTCTCTGAGCGAAGCATCCTTTGAACGACATGGAACGAACTTTTCAACTCGGTTGGAAACGTCCATCGTGCCGGTAAGCTTCTTTTTGATATCAACCTTAGTTTTCTCGGCTGTCTCTCTCGCCTTCTTGTTGATAAGAACCTGATTTGCAATTATTCCTGCGCTTGTCGCGTTTTCGGTAAGATATATTTCGAGATTGGTCTTGATAAACTCTGTAAGAGTTTTCTGAATAAAGGAGTTTGTAATCGCCTTCTTGGTCTGGTTTTCATAAGACGTCTGAGTTGACGCCGAATTGATAACGATTACAAGGTTGTCAGCAATATCTGCGAAGCTGACTTTGGATTCATTTTTCGCCTTCTTATTGTGTGTCTTAACGTATTTATCTATAACTGCACTGAAAGCGTTTCTCACAGCCTTATCAGGAGCTCCTCCGTATTCAAGATAGGATGAGTTGTGATAATACTCGGTTGCGCCGGCCTTAGCAAAGCAGAATACTATCTCAGCCTTTACCTTGTAATCCGGAAGATCATCTCGGTCGCGTCCCTTGGTCTCAAAGCTCCAGCTTACAGGCGAGGTCATTGCGATACCGTCGGTAAACTCTATAAGATAATCAAGTATTCCATGCTCGTAGTAATACTCGGTTCTGTCAAACTTGCCATTCTCATTTTCCACCTCAAGAACAAATCTGACACCTGCGTTAACACATGCCTGACGACGAAGTGTGGATGCAATAAACTCCACCGGAATGTCAATCTCCTTGAACACAGAAAGGTCGGGACGCCATTTTATAATGGTTCCACGCTTCTTCATTCCTGCCTGAAGGTCAACAACCTTAAGCTCGGTATCTACGACTCCACTCTTGAAATGAATCTCGGAAAGAGTTTTTCCGTTATAAGAATAAACGTCCATATACTCAGAGGTATACTGAGTGGAGGTTGCACCGAGACCGTTAATGCCGAGCGAGAACTCATATGCTGCATCCCCGTCGTTGTTGTCGTATTTACCACCTGCATAAAGCTCGCAGAATACAAGCTCCCAGTTCCATCTCTGCTCTTTTTCATTATATCCAAGAGGAACACCTCGTCCGAAGTCCTCTACCTCTATTGAGAGATCCCTGAATTTCTTAACAATTATTTTGTCGCCGTAGCCTTCCCTGGCCTCGTCGACAGAGTTAGCAAGAATTTCTATAAACGAGTGCTGACAACCGATAAGATCGTCCGAGCCGAATATTACCGAGGGCTTTCTTCTTACTCTTTCGGCACCCTGAAGACTCTTTATACTTTGATCGTCATACTCTTTTTTTACTTTCCTTGTTGCCACAATTATCCCTCCAATTTTTTTCCAGTGTATATTATAACACGCATAAATTAATTTGTCAAGAAAGAAAAGGAGGCTATTGCTTGACATTTTATCTCTGAAATGATATACTTGCAGTATGGAAAAGATTTTTGATGTTTATGCATGCGACGACAGACTGCCTACCGATATGAAGAGCTTTCTGTACTCTCACGGGCTGTCGGTTACGTTAGTAAAAAAGGCTAAGCACGGTGGTATATTTCTGAACGGAACGGTTGTTACCGTACGCGCTACCGTCAACCCGGGCGATCGAGTAGAAATATATCTCAAAGAGGAAAAAAGCGAGGGAATACCACCTATGGATATTCCCTTAAACGTGCTCTATGAGGATGATGATATTCTCGCAGTGGATAAGCCAACGAATATGCCCACCCATCCGTCGAAAGGCAACAATCTCCCTACCCTAGCCAATGCCGTAATGGGATATTTCGGTGGTGATTTTGTATTTCGCTCGGTAAACCGTCTGGACAGGGATACCTCGGGTGTAGTTATTATTGCGAAAAATCAGATAAGTGCTTCTGCCCTGTCATCATCTATGAAAAAAGGATTATGGCATAAGAAGTATCACGCAATAATAGATGGGTGTCCAAGTGTTAAGGAAGGAAGGATCGATGCCCCGATTGAGCGAATTGAAGAAGGAAATATAAAGCGTACTGTACGCCCCGACGGCAAGCGTGCAACAACCGATTATCGTGTTATACAGGAGTATGAAGACTGCTCACTTTGCGAGATCATCCTGCTTACCGGTAGGACTCATCAGATACGCGTACACATGGCGCACATAGGTCATCCGTTGCGTTCAGACTTTCTTTACGGCACAAAAAGCGAGGCAGAATACTTTCTCCGATGCGTAGAGATATCATTTCCACATCCGAGAACCCAAGAGATCATTGTAATCAAGGCATAAGAAAACACCGATTTTGCAAGGCTAAATTTGCAAGACCGGTGCTTTTTTTATTGTTTATTTGTTATTTATCATTTGCAGTAGCGCTGCCTCGTCGATAATTTTTACACCCAGCTCCTTCGCCTTCGTAAGCTTTGAGCCTGCCTCATCACCTGCGACTACGTAGGACGTTTTTTTAGACACGCTGCCGGAAACCTTACCGCCGTTCTGCTTGATAAGCGCAGACGCTTCATCACGGGTCATTGTAGGCAGAGTTCCGGTAAGAACAAATGTCAGACCGGCAAACAGCTCGCCCTTTTCTTCTCCCACTGCATCGGTTTTTACCCCGAGTAGAACAAGCCTGTCGCAAAGCTCCCTGGTAGCAGGATCGGCAAAGAACTCTACAAGTGCGGTTGCAGTTATAGTACCGATGTCCTTTATGGTAGCAAAATCCTCAAAGCCTGCAGCAAAAAGATTTTCAAGCGTACGCATTTTACCTGCAATTTCCTCGGCTGCAACCTCACCGACCTGGCGAATTCCGAGAGCGAACAAAAGCCTTTCGAGACCACGCGATTTAGACTCCTCGATCGCATTTACAAGGTTCTCTGCACTTTTTCTGCCCATTCTGTCAAGATTCTCAATATCCTCAACCGTCAGGGTGTAAAGATCTGCAATATCCTTAATTTTTCCGGCCGAAAGAAGAAGCTCCACCACCTGAGGACCGAGACCGTCAATGTTCATCGCTCCTTTAGAGGCAAAGTGAGTTATACTGCGTGAAGTCTGAGCAGGACATGCAGGATTTACACATCTGGTAGCAGCGCCCTCGCCACACTCGTCTCTCACTACCCTGCCACCACAAGATGGGCAAACGTCAGGCATGGTAAACATCTCTTCATCGCCCGAACGCTTCTCCGGGATAGAACGTATTATCTCAGGAATAATCTCTCCTGCCTTACGCACTACAACGGTATCGCCAATACGAATATCACGATCGGTGATAAACTGGGCATTATGAAGAGTTGCCCTTGACACCGTTGTGCCTGCAAGTCTGACGGGCTCAAGATTTGCTGTAGGAGTAAGCACTCCAGTTCTGCCAACCTGAATATCTATAGAAATAAGTTTAGTTTCCTTTTCCTCGGGAGGATATTTATACGCAACTGCCCATTTTGGCGTGCTTGTACCCTCGCCAACGGTAACACGGTCAGAAAGATCATTAACCTTTACAACTGCGCCGTCCATGTCAAAGGGAAGCTCATCACGGCTTTCACCAAGATAAACAATATGCTTTTCAACAGCTTCATAGCCCCTTGCACTTATTCTGTGAGACACGGTGGTAAAACCGAGCTCATAAAGTCGTTTAAGCGACTCTGTATGAGTTTTTGCGTTTCTGCCATCAATATACAAATCGCCCTCCTGAAGATTAAAGACAAGAATCTCAAGCCTTCTAGATGCACAAATCTTGGGGTCGAGCTGTCTTAATGAGCCTGCAGCAGCATTTCTTGGGTTAGCAAAAAGCGACTGCCCTGCAGCCTCTCTCACAGCGTTGAGCTCAGTGAAAACCTTTTTGGGCATATATACCTCACCTCTGACACAGAGATAAGGAATAGCTTCATTAAGCTTCAAGGGAATTGACTTGATGGTTCTGAGATTTTCGGTAACGTCCTCACCAACGTCGCCATCACCACGGGTAGCGCCCTTGACAAAAATTCCGTCACGGTAGATAAGCGAAACCGAAAGACCGTCGATCTTCGGCTCCACAGAATATTCCGTCTCGCTACCTAATAAATCATCCATTCTGTCGGTGAACTCACGAAGCTCTTCAAAAGAGAACACGTCGGTAAGGCTTCCCATCCTAACGGTATGGGTATATTTCTCGAAACGGTCGAGCGCCTTACCACCCACGCGAACGGTAGGAGAATCGGGAGTCTTTATCTCGGGAAATCTTTCCTCAAGCTCGGTAAGCTCACGAAACATCATATCATACTCATAATCGGATATCTCGGGAGCATCGTTTTCATAATAAAGCTTTGAATTATATACTATTTGTTCGCGCAGCTTTTCAGCGCGAATTCTTGCTTCCTGAAGGGTCATTTTTGTGGCGTTCCTTCCATAAATTTACTGTTTTTATTTTATCATGCTAAAGCCGATTTGTCAAGGCGAAGTTTTTTTGAATAACCGATGTTTTTGTTATTCATTTTCAGCTTTTTTATTTCCTTATTTTTCATGCAAAATGAATTTAAAAAAGGGATTGACATTCACTAAAATCAGAGTATAATTATTTTAGAATTAATTTTATCTTTTCCCAATTAAGAAGGACTTGTTATGAAGAAGAATCTGCCTGATATAAAGACCTTTGCATTTATGAATCTCGGCATTTTTCTGCTCGCTGCAGGCATCTATTTTTTCAAGACACCTAACGGCTTTGCTACCGGAGGCGTAAGTGGTATATCCATTATTTTAAAAAATATTTTCGGTTGGTCGCCTGCTATTTGCATGCTGATAATAAACGTTATTCTGCTTATTTTCGGAGTAATCGTTCTCGGCAAGGAGTGTGGAGGTCTGACTATTTACTGTTCTCTTGCTTTCTCATTGTTAACCTGGATTTTTGAGAAGCTTGTTCCACTCTCCTCCCCACTTACAAATTTCCCCCTTTTAGAGTTGGTTTACGCGGTACTTCTGACCGGTATAGGCTCTGCTATCATTTTCAAATGTAAGGCTTCCTCGGGTGGAACAGATATTGTAGCGCTCGTTCTGAAAAAATATACCAGCATGAACGTTGGAACAGCTCTTCTCTGCTCTGACTTTCTTATAGCTGCCTTTACTTTTATTAAATGGAACGGTGATGGCAGCATTGCTTTTAATCCCGAGACGGGTTTGTTTACTATGCTCGGTCTGTTTGCAAAGGTATTCGTTGTGGACGATATCATCGACTCAATAAATATGTGTAAATCATTCACCATTATTACCACCAAGCCTGATGAGATTACCCAGTACATAATGCGTGACATTCGCCACGGTGTGACAACCTACGGTGCAAAGGGTGCATATACCGGTGCCGATAAAACGGTAATAATTACCGTTTGCCGTCGAGCTGAAGCAATAAAGCTGCGTCGAAGAGTCCTTGCTATTGATCCCGAGGCCTTTATTATCATTACCAAAACAAGCGAAATTATGGGTAAAGGCTTCAGAGATAATACAAATTAATATTATTTAAGGCAGAGGCTTTTTGTGCCCCTGCCTTTTTCGTTAGGTTGTTTTTGTTGGATTAAACCTGAATATAGCAGCCCCCGTCTATGTTATCAAACGTTTCCGTAAACAAGCCAGAAATAAATGTACGCCGGAACAATTGCTGCAAGGGTGAAAGGAATACCGATACGAAAGAAGTCGCTGTTCTTTACGGTATATCCCTCCTTACGAAGAATGCCGATGCCCGTGATGTTTGCAGAAGCACCGATAGGTGTACAGTTGCCACCGAGGGTTGCTCCGGAAAGCAGACCGAAGTAAAGGATAGTAGGATCAATCTCCATAACTACAGCAAGAGTTGTTACAACGGGAAGCATGGTTGCTACGTAAGGGATATTATCAATAAATGCGGAAATAATCACCGATGCCCATACGATAACAGTGTAAAGCAGGAAGGGATTACCCCCACCAAGCTTTGCAAGAAGGCCGGCAACCTCATCAATAACACCCATGTTTGTAAGACCACCGATAATAAGGAAAAGACCGAAGAGAAGTCCGATAGTCTCAAAATCAATTGCCTTGAGAGGATCAACAACAGCCTTGATATCCTTCTTTTTAATGCAGGAATAAACAAGCCCCACCACAAACATCGCAACACAGATAAGACCGTTGGTTATTGCAGGCTTCTCGGGAATAAAGGATGCGATAATAAGGAAAAGAATGCTTGCTCCAAGAAGTATGGTAGGAACGTAATCGGTTACAACTGTACGCTCCCCACTCTTTTCGATTGCGTTCTTCTCCTTACGGAACAGCCACGCGAGAATAAGCGCAGAAAGAATAGCACCGAGCTCTACTGCAAAGAAAATACTTGGTCTGCCCTTATACCAGAAGAAGTCAAGGAAGCTCATCTCTGCATAAGAGCCAAGCATAATCGCAGTAGTATCACCTACAAGCGTTGCTGCACCCTGAAGGTTGGAGGAAACGGCAATACCAATGATAAACGGAACAGGATTGGTATCAAGCTTTTTACAGATTGCAAGAGCAACCGGAGCAACCATAAGCACGGTAGCAACGTTGTCAACGAACGCAGAAATAATGCCTGCAAAAAGCGCAAGAGAGACTGCAGCCATCTGCACGTTCGGAACCTTTGACATTACAAGATCTGCAAGAAGCGCCGGCATCTTACTCTCAATAAAGAGCTGCACAAGTCCCATAGTACCTGCTATCATCAGCAATACGTTAAAATCAATAACTGCACCACTGTCACCAACGCTCATGATGAGATTCAGGTCAAAAGGAAGCATTCCACTGATTAAGAAAATCAGACCCGAACCAAGTGCGATAAGGGTACGGTATTTGCTGAAGATAAGCATCAGCACGTAAGTAATCGCAAATAAAACAATTGCAAGAATCATTTTTATCTCCTTAAATTATGTGTATCATTATTATAATAGCATAACCTCGGTAAAGAGGCGGCAAAGAAAAAAGATCGCCGTGATTAACACAGCGATCAAAAAATCAACTCTCATCCTGCAGGCGATATCCTACGCCAAGCTCATTTACGATATATTTATTATTCCCGGGACGCAGCCCCAGCTTTTTTCGGATATTAGCCATATTTACCTGCAGACGTTTTATATTACCATCATCGGGATACTCTCGCCATACTGCTTTGATAATTGCAGAATAGGTCATCATCTTGCCACAGTGCTCGGACAGCAGAGCAATAATATTATACTCGGTCTGGGTAAGCTTTATTTCCTCACCTCTGAGAAAAATACGTCTTGCATCATAATCGATAACCATATCCATAAGAGTAAATTTTGCACCCGGCAGACGACCACCGTCAGAGCTGTGACAAAAGTTCCTGAGGCATGTTCTGACTCTTGCAAGCAGCTCTGCAGATCCAAAGGGCTTGGTAACAAAATCATTTGCACCCAGATCAAGCAGCCTTACCTTCTCACTCTCATCACTTCTCGCAGACAGAACGATAAAAGGGGTCGAATCGCTCGATCTGACCTCGCTGAGAAAACTACTGCCATCTTTGTCAGGCAATCCCAAATCAAGAATTACAAGATCGGGAACGTAGGAAAAATACATCATTTTCGCCTCAGAACAGTTAGCTGCCAAAATAACCTGATAACCGTTTGCCTCAAGCAGAGCCGACATAAAGGTTCTTATATTTTCCTCATCCTCTACGAAGAGAATTTTATATCTGTTATTATTCATATTTCCTCCTCATTAGGCTCTGACGCATCAAGAGTAAAGCTAAAAATCGCACCTCCGGACGAAGAGTTAGCTGCAGTAATGCTGCCACCGTGAGCCTTGATTATTGTAGCACAAACCGACAGTCCTATGCCTGCATTACGCCTTTTTGCATCGGTGCTCTGCTCGGTTATATCATAATATCCCGTAAAAATCCTATCAAGTCGTTCTTTTTCTATACCACAGCCGTCATCGGAGATTTCAAAACGCGCAGATCCGTCATTAAGCTTAACCGTAAATGATATTTTTGTCATTCCCAAAGCGTGATGAACAGCATTTTCAAGAATATTAATTATAACCTGCTCTATCAGGATAGGGTCCATCGGAATGATTACTACCTCATCAGGAATGTCAATACTGAGTTTTACATCAGGATAGCGCTTTTTGAATTTTAATATTACCGAGTCAACAAGCTCCTCAAGCACCGTTGGTGATTTAATAAGCTTCACGTTACCACTGTCAATACGTGTAATGGAAAGCAAATTTTCCACCATACCGATAAGCCACTGGGAGTCATCCTTTATTCCCAGAATCATCTTGCGTTTGCTTTCGTCGCTTAAGCTATCATAATTATCGATAATAGCCGAGCTTGAACCGTAAATGGTCGTAAGTGGCGTGCGAAGATCATGCGATACTGCTCTGAGAAGATTAGCGCGCATTTTTTCATGTTCTCCCTCTGCCTTAAGCTCCTGCCATTTTTTAAGCTTGGTTGTAAGTGCGCTTGTCATCAGTGAAATAACAATCATTATGAGAGCTGAAAAAAAGTTCTCGGGGATAGTGAAGTTAAAAGCAAAATAAGGAAACGTAAAGGCAAAATTTACAGCTATCACACCAAGAAAGGCTGTCAGAATACCGTACAGATATCCGTCGGTAATCAGCGAGACGAGAAACACTGCAAATACGAAAACCGTTGTGATGTGCTCCTGCATCGTCAGCACGTCCTGCAAGACAAGGCTGATAAAAAACGTCACCCCCAAGATCAAGAGCATAACAAGTGCGTTTTTAATATGCTTAAGAGTTTTTTCTCCCATTTAAAAATCCTTTCCAATGCTTTACGTTTCATTATACCACAACAGTGGTTAAGATTTGGCAAAGCATTGCTTTATCGTTTTAAAAACGGGACAGATTTATATTCTGCCCCGTTTTATCTTTAGCTTTTTAAATAAGTTTCAAGCGCAGCAAGCTTAACTGCAAGGACGAGAATATCCGTAGCAACCTCTACCTCTGCATCGGTCGGATAGGTTGGAGCGATACGCAAATTCTTATCCTGAGGATCTATGCCGTAAGGGTAAGTAGCACCGACGGCAGTAAGAGTAACCCCTGCCTCCTCCATAAGCTGATACACACGCTTTGCAGTTCCGGGAAGCACGTTAAGGTTAACAAAATAACCACCGTTAGGCTCGGTCCATTCTGCAATATCAAGTCCACGGAGATTATCAAGTGCCTTGAAAGTGATCTCAAATTTCCTGCCAATAAACTCGGCAAGAATTTTCATATGATTATCAAGAGTAGCTTTATCCTTAAAGTAGGTGGTATGTCTGAGCTGATTAAGCTTATCATAACCGATAGTCTGAACTCCGAGGAACTGTGCAATATGCTGCAGGTTGGCCGGAGAGGCAGCCAGCATTGCTACACCTCCACCCGGGAATGTGATTTTCGAAGTAGATGCGAAATAGAAAATTCTGTCAAGATTCCCATACTTCTCTGCCTCGGTGAATATATCAAGCAGCTTGTCACACTCACCACGGAAATTATGCACTGCGTAGGCGTTATCCCACATAATACGGAAGTCGGGGGCTGCGCACTCCATAGAAGCAAGCCTGCGCACAGTATCGTCGGAATAGGTATTACCGGAAGGATTAGAATACTTCGGTACACACCATATGCCCTTCACCGTCGGATCCTTTACAATAGCCTCAACCATATCCATATCAGGACCGGTTGGAGTCATGGGAACAGAAATCAACTCAAATCCGAAAAGCTCGGTCATTTTAAAATGTCTGTCATAGCCCGGGGTTACGCAGATCCATTTTTTCACAGGCTCCTTGCACCAGGGGCGTCTTGAACCGAGAACTCCGAAAAGCATAGCTCTTGCGAGAGTATCATACATAAGCTGAAGGGAGGAATTTCCTCCAACGGTAATGTACTCGGTTTTAATTCCAAGCATATCCGCGAAAAGCTGCTTCATCTCGGGGATACCGTCAAGAACACCGTAGTTTCGACAGTCAACGCCATTTATCGAAAAACACTTTTCTCTCGGTCTTGCTTCCGAAAGAAGAGGCAAACTGATATCAAGCTGATCGGAATTGGGCTTTCCACGAGAAAGATCAAGCTTTAATCCTTTCGCCTTATAATCATTATATTTTTCGAGCACCTGACGGTACTCATGTTGAAGCTCTGACCTTGTAAGGTCTGAATATTTTTTCATTATTTATATACCTTTTTGCACTTTTTGAAGGTTTTTTTGATAAAAATTTCATTTTTTAGAGGTTTTTATCCAAAATCACCCCTTTATTATAGTATATTATGAAGGATTTTTCAAGTGATTTTGCAAAATTTTCAAAAAATTATTTATTTTCAAAAAAATCAGTTGAGCAGGTAAAATATCTTGACAAAAACTCAAATTTGATTTATAATTTAATCTGTATGAATATTTTTTGATTTTGAAAGGACAGACTGTTTTATGGCAGGTAATGACAAGAACAAGAAAATGGTTACCGAAATCACCTCTATGGATGAGGATTTCGCTAAGTGGTATACCGATATTGTTAAAAAAGCAGACCTTATTGACTATTCCAGCGTTAAGGGATGTATGATTATCCGTCCCTACGGATATGCAATCTGGGAGAATATACAGAGAATTCTTGATACAAAATTCAAGGAACTTGGACACGAGAACGTTTATATGCCCATGTTTATTCCCGAATCGCTTCTTCAGAAGGAGAAGGATCACGTTGCAGGCTTTGCGCCCGAGGTTGCATGGGTTACTCACGGTGGCAACGAGAAGCTTACCGAGCGTCTTTGCGTTCGTCCCACATCCGAGACCCTCTTCTGCGAGCATTATGCTAACGTAATCAAATCCTACAGAGATCTTCCCAAGCTTTACAATCAGTGGTGCTCTGTTGTGCGTTGGGAAAAAACCACACGTCCCTTCCTCAGATCCCGTGAGTTCCTCTGGCAGGAGGGTCACACCATGCATGCAACAGCAGAGGAAGCGCGCGAGGAGACCGTACAGATGCTCAACGTATACGCAGACTTCCACGAAAAGGAGCTTGCTATTCCCGTTATTAAGGGTGTAAAGACTCCCTCCGATAAGTTTGCAGGTGCTGAGGATACATACTGCATCGAGGCACTTATGCATGACGGTAAGGCACTTCAGGCAGCTACCTCTCACTATTTCGGTGACGGCTTCGCACGTGCGTTCGATATAACCTTCACCTCCAAGGACAACAAGCTTGAGTATCCTCACCAGACCTCTTGGGGCTGTACCACCAGAATGATCGGTGGTATCATCATGACACACGGCGATGACAACGGTCTTGTTCTCCCCCCTGCAGTCGCTCCCATTCAGGTAGTAATCATTCCCGTTGCAATCCATAAGGAAGGCGTTCTTGAAAAGGCGCAGGAGCTTAAGGACAGACTTGTTAAGGCAGGCGTTCGTGTTAAGCTTGATGACAGTGATCAATCTCCCGGCTGGAAGTACGCTGAGTACGAAATGAAGGGTGTTCCCCTTCGTGTTGAGATCGGACCCCGTGATATTGAGGGTGGTCAGTTTGTTGTAGTAACAAGACATAACCGTGAGAAGACCTTTGCTGCTATCGACAATCTTGAAGAGGTAATCGCACAGAAGCTTGTTGAAGTACGTGACGGTATGTATGAGAAGGCTCTTGCAAACCGTGAGAGACGCACCTATGCATGTAAGAACATAGACGAGATCAATGCTGCCCTTCTTGCCGGTGACGGATTCGTTAAGGCAATGTGGTGTGGTGATGAAGAGTGCGAGGATAAGGTTAAGGAGCTTTCCGGCGTTGGCTCACGTTGCATTCCCTTCGATCAGGAGAATATATCTGACAAGTGTGTATGCTGTGGCAGAGAGGCAAAGAAGCTTGTTTACTGGGGCAAGGCATATTAATTGATTTTTACTTTGATTATTGCTGAAAGGAGATGGCAGGATTATGGGCGAAGCAAAAACCCTTACCTTCCGTGCAGCTGACGGAAATACCGTAAAGCTTGAATATCACGAATCACTGCCATCGACAGCAGGATTAGCAAGAGAATATGCTAAGGCAGGATATCCCGACAGATATGCTGTTTTCACAGAGAAGCAAACGGCTGTTTCTGCCTCGGGTGAGATTCTTTCCGGAAATGATAGCGAAAACGGACTCTTTCTCTCCTGCATACTTCGTCCTTCCTTATTCTGTTCTCAGGCAGGATGTCTCGGTCCTCTTAGTGCCGTTGCACTGGCTGCAGCACTTGAAGAGCATACAATGAGAGATGTTGGAATCGGCTGGATCAGCGATATTTACTGTGACGGTGTCAGGGTCGGATGCACCTCTGTAGAGAGTAAGCTTGACAGCTTCAGCTCCTTTGAATACATTATCGTAAGCTTTTCTGTAAAAATTGATACCAAGAGATTTACACCACGTCTTACCGACATGGTACGGCGCGTGTTTGAGGAAGAAAATCAGTCCATTGCAATGATAATGGCAAAAACCGTTCTGAACAGATTCTTTGTCATATACAGAGACGTTAAAGCTCCCGAGAAGCATCTCAGCAACTACGCCTTCAGATTTGTTCTTAAAGATAAAAAGATCAAGTTTATTGAGGATGGAAAAAAGAAGTCTGCCAGAATTATTGAGCTTAATAAAGATAATATTTCTCTTGTTATCGAAACCAAAGACGGACGTAGAATTAACGTAACATCAAGGTCATCGGTAATAATCCCAAACAAAATATAATGAACTCTCCCGAGCTGATATCGAAAGATTAAGACTCGGGAGTTATTTTTTTATACTCAAAAATATAGAATATACTATTAAAACAAACGAGGAGAAAAAATGTACAAACCAAAACGCAAGAGCCTTATCATAGAGCTGTCAAACAGGTTGTGTTCAATTCTGCCTGTATTTTTCTGGCTGTTTCTGATTTTCGGGTTTGAGGAGCCAATTATGGCAATCGTTACAATATGCTCTGCGCTTTTACATGAAATGGGGCATATCGGTTACATAATGATTGCTAAACGTATAAATCCGGATATCAGGGGCGTTGTATCGGGCTTCAGAATCCGAAGTGGTGGAAATCTTTCCTACGATGAAGAAATACGAACCTATCTTTCAGGCCCTGCAGTAAATGTTCTGCTCTTTGTTCTCTGCTCTTTTCTAGGGCTCATTTCAGAGGATTTGTTCTTTATGGCAGCCTTTATAAACCTTGCCACTGCTCTTTCAAATCTGTTGCCCATAGATGGCTATGACGGCTACGGTGCAATTATGGCAATGATTAATAAGCATGAGCTTGGCGACTCAGCTGTGCGCTGCCTTACCTATCTTTCAACGGCGCTTGTCTTTATTTTCTGCATTTTCTCGCTATATTTGCTTGACCGACGTGGTGAGGGGTTCTGGATTTTTGCAGTTCTCTTCTTTTCAATGCTGAAATGCATTAAGAAATCAATAGATTGACATTTTTAAAGATTTTGGGAGATTTTGGGAGTTAAACAGAGATTTCGTGAGTATTTGAGGTTTTTTGTAAGAAAAAATCTGTCAAAATAGCGATAATCACGGCTAATCCCATAAAAAAAAGAAAAGAAAATATAAAAAAACTATTGCAAATATAAAATCTTTTTGCTATAATTAACGCTGTCAAGCTATATATTGTTTTTTGATATATAACGACAAATAAAAGCACCTTGTGTGTTTCGGGAAAGGATTTGAGATTTTAAGAAAATGGCAAAGCTCATTGAGTTGAAAGGAATTTCAAAATCTTATGACGGCGAAAAGGTTATCGACGGTATGAACCTTTATATCCGTGACGGTGAATTTATCACCCTGCTCGGTCCGTCGGGATGTGGTAAGACAACCACGCTTCGAATTATAGGCGGCTTTGAGACGGCTGACGAAGGCACTCTCTATTTTGACGGAGTGGAAATCAGCGATGTTCCCGCTTACAAAAGGCATATTAACACCGTATTCCAGAAATATGCCCTGTTCCCTCATCTTAATGTTTATGAGAATATTGCGTTCCCCCTCAGACTTAAAAAGAAGTCGGAGGATGAGATAAAGACACGTGTTACGGAAATGCTTAAGATGGTTGCTCTCTCGGGATTTGAAAATAAGAGCGTAAGCACCCTTTCGGGTGGTCAGCAGCAGCGAGTTGCGATTGCGAGAGCTCTTATTTCTCATCCGAAGGTACTGCTCCTTGACGAGCCTCTCGGTGCCCTCGACCTTAAGCTGCGTAAGGATATGCAGAACGAGCTTAAGACTATCCAGCAGGCAATCGGAATTACATTCATTTACGTTACACACGACCAGGAAGAAGCTCTTTCTATGTCAGACACCATTGTGGTTATGGCAGACGGTGAAATCCAGCAGATAGGCACTCCTACAGATATTTATAATGAACCCAAGAACGCCTTCGTTGCCGACTTTATCGGCGAGAGTAATATCATTGACGGAGTTATGCTTGAGGACAAGCGTGTTCGCTTCTCTCACCATACGTTTGAGTGTGTTGACGGTGGATATGAAGCCAACGAGCCTGTTGACGTTGTTGTAAGACCAGAGGACGTTGACGTTGTTGAACCCGAAAAGGGTATGCTCACCGGCAAGGTTACAAGCGTTACCTTCAAGGGTGTTCACTACGAGATTATCGTTGATATCAAGGGCTTCAAATGGATGATACAGTCCACCGACTACGTTGCTCCCGAAGCTACTATCGGTCTTTTCATTGAGCCTGAGGCTATTCATATTATGAAGAAATCCAAGTATTCGGGCAAATTCGGCGACTATTCTTCCTTCTCGGACGAGCTTGATCAGCTCTCGGATGCGGATACCGCAGAGGAGTTCTGATGATGAAGAAGCGTTCCGTTATGCATTCAATAGCGGCAGCGCCCCATATTTTTTGGGCAATTCTATTTATTGTTCTGCCGCTTATCATAGTGATTTACTATGCCTTTACGGATGACACGGGAGCGTTCAGCTTTGATAACATTTTATCTCTCGGCGAGTACGTCCCAATTTTTGTGCTCTCGCTTGAGCTATCCGTAATTGCAACCTTTATTTGTCTTTTAATAGGTTATCCCCTCGCCTACATAATGGCAAAGGCTAAGCCCGAGCATCAGAAGATATTCGTTATGCTTCTTATGCTTCCCATGTGGACAAACCTGCTTATCAGAACCTACTCTATAATGGCTATTCTTGACGACGGTGGTCTGCTCAATACCATTCTCGGTACTTCTATGCATATCGTCGGCACGAAGGGGGCTGTTATCTTCGGTATGGTTTATGACTTCCTTCCCTATATGGTTCTTCCTATCTATACCTGTATTTCCAAGATAGACAAGCATATGTGGGAGGCAGCCAGCGACCTTGGATGTAATACCTTCCAGGTTATTACTAAGGTAATCTTCCCTCTTTCAATGTCGGGAGTGATTTCGGGTGTCACAATGGTTCTCGTTCCCTCTATCAGCACCTTCTACATTTCACAGAAGCTTGGTGGTGGAACCTTCGAACTTATCGGTGATACCATCGAAAGACAGTTCGTTACCGGTGCATATAACGTCGGTGGCGCAATCTCGCTTGTTATGATGATACTGATACTTATTTCCATCGGTGTCATGAACAGATTCTCCGAAGAGGATGAAGGAGGTATTATAGTATGAAAAAATATGCCTCCAGAATATATCTTTGTCTCGTATTTGCGATACTGTATATTCCCATCCTTACGCTTATGCTCTTTTCATTCAACAATGCCGAGAGCACTGCGAACTTTACCGGCTTCAGCCTTCAGTGGTATATAAAGCTTTTCTCTGATGAGAATGCGTTTATTGCTCTGAGAAACACGCTTATTCTTGCAGTATCCTCCTCCCTGCTCTCCACAATCATAGGTACGGCTGCAGCAGAGGGTATTTATCGCATGAGAAGCAAGTGGCTGAAGAATGCCGTTAATTCGGTAACCAACGTTCCTATGATGAACCCCGATATTGTTACGGGTGTATCCTTCATGCTGTTCTTTGCAGCAGTGGTTGGTCTTCTTAACATAGAGGATTATGACTCTATCGGATTTGCTGCAATGCTTATCGCACACACCACATTCTGCCTTCCCTACGTTATTCTCTCGGTTCTGCCCAGAATAAACGAGCTTGGCGATTCGCTCACCGAAGCAGCTCTTGACCTGGGCTGTACTCCCTTCAGAGCATTCTTTACGGTAAAACTGCCTAATATTATGCCCGGTGTTATTTCGGGTATGGTAATGGCATTTACACTTTCGCTTGACGACTTTGTAATTTCTTATTTCGTCAGCCCATCTAATTTCCAGACGCTTCCTCTGCTCATCTATTCAATGACTAAAAAGACGGTAAAGCCTGATATGTACGCACTTTCCACAATCATCATTATCACTGTCTTTACCCTGCTTATCATATCGAATATCAAGAGCTTTAAGAAAACAGATAACAGAGGACGTAAGAAGGGAGGTAAGGCGTAATGAAAACAATCAGAATTGCTTTACTCCTTTGCCTGATGCTTATTTTTGCATCGGTACTCTGTTCCTGTGGTAGCGAGGATGATGGCGAGGTCAAAAGAGATTACCCTACCAAGACGCTCAACGTTTATAACTGGGGCGAATATATCTCTGACGAGGATGACGAGGAGTGTGGGCTCTTTGATGTAAATTCTGCGTTCGAGGAATTCTTTAACAAAAATCTTGCCGATGATTACGGCTTCTACGTTAAGGTAAACTATTCCACCTACGCCACCAACGAGGATATGTACGCAAAGATAACAAACAGTGCCGTTGCATACGATATCGTTATTCCTTCGGATTATATGATTCAAAAGATGATCAATGCAGGTCTGCTTATGCCTCTTGATTATTCAAAGCTCTCTAATTATAGAAACATAAACGAGGACTTCAAGGGTCTGTATTATGATCCCGAGGATATCTATTCTGTTCCCTACACCTACGGTATGCTTGGTATTATCTACAACTCCGAGTTTGTTGACGAGGAGGATATTGCCGAGGAGAGCTGGAGTCTGCTTTGGAACGAGAAATATAAGGGTAAGATTCTTCAGTTCAACAACCCCCGTGATGCATTCGGTACGGCAATGTACTGGAAGGATCTTGATATAAACTCAAACGATCCTACCGTTTGGAATCAGGCGCTCGAGCTCCTTAAGAAACAGAAACCACTGCTTCAGGGTTACGTAAACGACGAAATATTCAATAAGATGAAGGGCGCGTCAGCATATATTGCCCCCTATTTTGCAGGCGACTTTCTTACTATGGCTGCAGAAAACGAGGATCTCAATCTGTACTACCCCAAGGAAGGCACTAACTACTTTGTTGACGCTATGTGCATTCCCACAACCTCCAAGAACCCCGATATCGCTCACGAGTATATCAACTACATGATTTCGGTTGAGGCTGCGACAGCAAATGCGCTTTACATCGGTTACGCATCTCCCAACAAGGCTGTTACCGACAGTGATTATTATAAAGAAATGCTTTCCTATAACTATGATACAGAGTATGTTTCTGCATGGGATGTTCTCTACGGTAAGAGCAAGGATGAGGCGAATGCAAGCTATTCTCACAATCCTGCATACATGGACTATTACAGAGACGAAAACGTTGATATTCAATCTCACGTTAATTCTCTCTGGGAGTCGCTTAAAACCGAAAACTCCACTGAGTTGTGGATTCACATCACAAGCATTTCGATAGTAGTTGGAGTTCTTTCCTTCGCGTCCTACGATATCTATATCAAGAAAAAGAGATCGAAGGATTACAGAATGAGAGATAAAGCAAAAAAACAACAAAAATAAATTAAGACCGACGGACAAAAATGCCGTCGGTCTTTTTAAAATAAAAACACTAAATTCCACTGCCGTCGAAGGGCGGGATAAAGCTTTCGCTCGCTGTACCGAACTCCTGGGTGAAGCCGTTTGTGAGTCCCAGCCTTTCGGCATAGTCGGTAAGCTGGGCGTATTCCTCGTAAGTTACCCTGCGGTTAAGGGGTGGCTTCATATTCGGCATTGGGGTGTATTGGTTCATAAGGCTGATATAGATCTTATCGCCGTAGGTATCAAGAAGATATTTCAGGCAAAGCTTTGCTTCGGCTACGTGACCCGGAAGAAGAAGAATGCGAACAATAAGCCCCTTTTTCATTATTCCCTTTTCGTCAAACGTGGGCTCACCAACCTGCCTGAACATCTCAGCTATTGCTGCCTTCGCGGCCTCGGGGTAATTGGCAGCATTGGAGTAAGCCTCGGCCGTCTTGGAGGTATAATACTTCATGTCGGGAAGATAAATATCCACAAGTCCGTCGAGAAGCTTAAGTGCATCGGGAGTGTCATAGCTGCCAGTGTTATAAACAACAGGAACTGAGAGGTGCTGTTGTTTTGCTATCCTTACAGCCTCGGCAACAGATGGAATATAGTGGGTGGGTGTCACAAGATTTATGTTATGCGCACCCTTAGCCTGAAGCTCCAGCATTATTTCTGCGAGACGTTCCACAGTAACGCTTTTTCCTGCTCTGCCACGGGATATCTCTCGATTTTGACAAAATACGCAGGATAAGGAGCATCCCGAGAAGAAAATTGTACCCGAGCCCATCTCGCCTGAAATCGGTGGTTCCTCCCAGAAATGAAGGGCTGCGCGCGCAATACTTACGTCTATAGAGGCAACACAGTAACCGACCGTATTCCTTCGGTCTATACCACAACGCCTTGCGCAAAGACTACATTTTTCATAACCGTTCAATCTGACCCTCCCCCTTTCTTATTGGCTATTGACATGTGTGTATTTTTGTGATACAATAAAGGAAATTCCTTTTTTGCGAGGTTTAAAATGGATAAGAGACAAGACTACATATCCTGGGACGAATACTTTATGGGCGTTGCAATCCTTGCATCCCAGAGATCTAAGGATCCCAGCACTCAGGTAGGTGCCTGCATAATTGATGGTGATAAGCGAATATTGTCCACCGGATACAACGGCTTCCCTAAGGGCTGCTCGGATGACGAGTTTCCCTGGAACAGAGACGAAAGTCAGGGAGAAACCAAGTATCAGTATGTTGTTCACGCCGAGCTTAATGCAATCCTTAACGCAAGTGGCAAGAAGCTTGCCGATGCTACGCTGTACGTTGGTCTTTTCCCCTGCAACGAGTGTGCTAAGGCGATCATTCAATCCGGTATCACCGAGGTGGTATATCTATCCGATAAGTATCACAACACCTCTGCAATGACGGCATCGAGAAAGATGCTTGACGCAGCAGGAGTAAAATACAGACAGATCAAGCCTACAAAGGCAAGTATCGTGCTTAACTTCAATTGATTATTAAGGGTGCTTTTCAGCACCCTTTTATTTTTCAAAAAATGCCCGTATTCCAGCAAGCGTTGCAGAGAAAGAACCCTGGATCATCTCGGTTCTGCCACCACCTCTGCCCGAAAGAGCTTTATTGATTTCCTTTGTCATACTTCTAAGATCAACCGTGTGAGATGAAATAACGTATTTATAATCGCCGTCACATCCCGAAAGAGCCACGGTTATTCCACCAACCTTCAGATTTGCTATATTAGAAAAAGCAATTAATTCCGGAATAGAGAAATCGGATAGAAGGAACACTTTTGATTTGTCTGTTTTTTTAACCTTCCCTGCCTCAAGCTCGGCAATCCTGAGCCTTGCAGCTTTAAGTCCCGATTTTAAACTTTCGGTCTCAGTAACGTATGCTTCAAGCGTTGTGGCAACCTCAGATTGAGGAGTTGAGAGCATGCCTGATATTTTCTTTATGTTTTCATATCTTGCACGGTAGTCACGAAGAGCGCGCTTACCTGCAACCATCCATATGCGAGTGCCACCACGGTGCTTCATGAAGTCGAGAATCTTAATGATACCGATCTCACCCGTATAAGAAACGTGAGGAGCGCAGCAAGCACAGGTATCAACCTCGCCTATCTGCACCAGGCGAACCCCCTCGCTGATATCAAGCTTTGAACGGTATTTGATATACGGAAGCTTATTCTCAGGAGGAAAATATGCCTCTACCTGAATGTTTGAAAAAACAACATCGTTAGCCATCTCTTCAATTCTGTCAAGCTGTGCTCTGTCAAGCACGCCGTCAACGTCAAAGGTAACCTCATCCTCACCGAGATGGAAGCCAACGTTATCAAATCCGTACAAGCTGTGAATTATTCCACAGAGAATATGCTCGGCAGTATGGCATTGCATTTTTTCAAATCTGGATTCAAACTCAATGCTGCACCAATGCTCACCGAGAGTTGGCTCGGTATCGGTTATATGGTGAACCACGCCGTCTTTTTCGTAAACCTGTAACACACGGGATTCAGCAATAAATCCCACGTCTGCGCTCTGCCCTCCTTCCTCGGGGAAGAAGGCAGTTTTATCTAAAATTACGTCATATCCTCCATCTATCACTGAGACCTCTATGACGCTGGCGTAGAAATCGCCTATGTAGGCATTCTGATAATAAAGCTTTTCGGTTTTAGTCGACATATTTTTCCTCCTCAAAGAGTGACCAGGGATAATCGGTAAGACTCGGCAATCTTGTAGCACTTACCTCCTTGCCGTTAAACTGAAAGACAAGTCCGGTGGCAAAGAGCGCAGGCATTTTCGCCTTAAAATCTCGACTGCCGTATTTTCTATCCCCAATAAGTGGCATTTTGCGTGATGAGAATTGGGCGCGTATCTGATGAAATCGGCCTGTTTTAAGCTTTATTCTGACAAGAGAAACAGAGCGTCCGTCGCAATCCACAGTGGACAGAGTGCTATATTCAAGCTCAGCCTCCTTGACCCCATTACGCTTACGGTCGGTGACAAATGCCTTACCAAGTGCCTGATCTTTATAGATATAATCCTTCATAATCCCACCGTCGGGACAGCCCTCTACAACAGCAAAATACTCCTTAGTAATTCTATGCTCTGCTACAAGACATGAAAGAGTGGCAGCGCTTTTTTTATTTCTTGCAAAGACGATAAGACCACCCACCACCCTGTCAAGTCGGTGAATAAGATAAAGTATATCCGGCTCACCGTTCTCACGAAGCAGCATGGAGCAGGCAGTCATTGCATCGGTATCACCACTCGGATCGGATTGGGAAGGTACACCCGGTGGCTTATAGATAATAACGTAATCCTTTGTTTTCGAAATGATTTCTATCATAATTCCTCAAAAAAATCGGAGGTCAAAGCCGACCTCCGAATCTGTGATTTTCCGAATAAAGTTAGCTATGCTATAATTTTAGCATATAGCATTAATTTTTTCAAGTGGTTTTATTCTTTTTCGTCCTTACTTCTCTCCTTAAAGGTTACCACCTTCGTAACCTTACCACCTGTCAAGGCGATCATCTTCACTGCCGACAGGCTGAAATCGTTGGCAAACACCATGAGAGGCTTATCTATACTTCCACCACCGAGCACCTTTATATATGCTACCTCATCTGAAATCAGCCCCTTGCTTTTAAGTGTATTAACGTCAACACGCTCACCGGGCAAGAAGCTTTTGCTTAATACGCCTACGTTGATTATCTCCTTTTCAACACCACGGGTATATATTATCTCTCCCTCACGGTTGATAAGACTCTTTGCAAGCGAATCTGTGATAAGGCTGTCTGCCCTCTCGGCATCTATCTCAAAGTCGATTATTTCAAGCTCGGAGGCTTCCTCGATTGGTATATCTCCTTTTTCCTCCTCAGAATCGGTAAATGCGACCGTATCAATGCTCTCTATTTCCTTCTCAAAGTACTCGGCAATTCCCTTGTCGCCATCATCCTTCATTTCATCCTCTCTCGGCATCGGCGCTCTGTAGCCTCTGTTATGCCATCTGCATTTCAGCATTGCAACCCCACTTACGATACGTTCACGGTTGCGCAGCGCATAGCTAACTGCATAGGCACAAGCTGCAAGAAGCATAAACAAGCAAACAATTATTATTGCTCCCTTCGGAGTTGGATACGGAAGACGTATTATTTTACCCGAGGTAACGTCCAGAATATAGTTCGGATTATCTGATATGATAATAACACGCCTGCCCTCTCGGTAGGGTGTAACCGTAAGTATATCATCACCGTATACCGTTCCTGCTGTAATTTTATACTCAACGTCCGAAAGCTCCTCGAACAATCTGAGCCTGACGTCATCAACGCTTACCGACAACGTTGTAGGAAGTATCTCGAAAATGGCATAGGCTATATTATCACTACCGTTAGCAAAAATAAAGTTTTCCGGATCGGAAAGCTCAATTGTAACCGTATATTTGCCCACGTCTGTTAATTCATGGGTTGTAAGGACTCTGTACAGAGGCGAATCGGACATTGCAGATTGTCCCATACCGTTATATACGCTTGTAAGGTATGGCGTATTTATTTCACGCTTTTCAATAACGAAATCACAGTACGGAACACTTGGCTCGTTATAGTTTTCGCTATCGTATTCAAGCACTGCGCCAATCCTATAGCTTCCTGCATTAATTTTTTCGCCACCTACGTATTCCTTTACTACAACTCCGTCCGGAAGCCCCTCAAGACATGGTATCTTGGCTGTTCCGTCATAGGTCTGATGGAGATTTGTCCATTTTACCCCCGACATATCATAATCGGCATATTCCACCACTATGGGAAGAGTTAATACAAATCCACAATATTCGAGACGAACCGACAGGTCTTTTTTTCTGAATGAGACTCCGTTCTCATAGCTTATCTCTACCAACGAAGGATCAATCTCATCAACGCTTCCATCATTATTAATCACCTTACAGCAGTAATCCTCTGGGCTGAGACACTCATACGCCCTGATAATCTTCTTCGTAATCGAGGCATGGAAGGATACAGGCTGCACCTTAATTATTTCAAAGGTAATTATTCCGGATTTAAGCGAAGTGTAATTATCTGTTTCACCGACAGACATCACTGCGTAGTATTTTCCACAGTTTTTCGGTGTTTGTATTTTATTTTCGGCAGAAGCATCCAGGTAGAAGGTAATATTTACCTCTCCGAATCTGCTCTTACCGGGAAGTATAATCTCACCTCCCTCATAGCATATCGAATCGGAAGGCTCAACCGACCAATAATTCATAGCCTTATTAATTGTGTATTCAAGCTTATCATTGATTATATAATAATCGCTGTTTTCGGTTGTGACTGTGGCAATATATTTACCTGTATTAACAGCTCCTCCCGTAACCTTAACAGTGCATTCCTCTGCAAAGGCAGCAGGATTAATTACCTCGCCTGTATAGCTCAGGCTATTTTCACCCCAATCCACCGATATTCCCTTTGGAGTTATTACGACGCTTGAATATCTGTCGGGTGGAAGATTATAGTTTTTGCTGTTTGTATGGAAGCTTACGGTAACCGAAACCTTACCGTCACTGACGTGTGACGCACCGTAGGAGAAGCTGTATTCAAGAGCTATTCCGTCTGCGCCGACAGGCATAGTCCCAATCAGAGTTGGATAATGCATTCTGCCGTCAAAAACGTAGCTTTCGCTTCTGAAGCTTACACCAGACATATCATAGTCTGCCTTTTTTATCTCCCAACTGTGGCTGAGTGTTGGTGGAGGATTATAGTTCTTTTCATCCCAGCTAAGCATTGCTACAGCAGTATAGCTTCCTGCATCGGTGGCTATATCTTCACTGTAGCCTATCACGCTGACCCCCTCGGGAAGTCCGGATATGCTAATGCTTTTCTTGCTTCCGTCATAGGTAAAGCTATCCTTGCTCCAAAACGCTTGTGATAAATCAAAGTCAGCCTTTCTTATCTCATACTCTACCGTTGTATTAATAAACTCATAATTCAGATCCTTAGCCGTGGCTCTGGCAATATACCCTACACCTGCATTAGTGGCTGCCCCACTCACACTGAGATAAATCCTGTTTCCCCTTACATCAAGGAAATAAGCTGTGGGCGATTTGCTTCTTCCGTCAAACACGAAGGAGGTGTTCTCCCATACTATATGAGCACTCCTAGGCTCTACCGTCATACTCAACACTCTGCTCTCGGGAGTTAGGTAATCCTTGCTTTCTGTAGCAAAGTCAACACTTACATCATAAATGCCAACATCGATACCACCTCCCGATACGGTAATTTCGAGAGGAATGCCGTCAAGGCCAACTATTTGAGACAGAGGCCCTGTATAGCTCTGAAAGCTGCCGTTATACTCGGTTGTGAAATTCACAAGCTGAAGCGAGGTAAGATCGTATGAAATACGGTTTACGGTGATCGGTAAATAAACGCTCTTTCCGCCGTAGGAAAGTAGCACCGAGTCATCTCCAACACGAAAGCAGCTGTCACGGTTATATGAAACCCTGATCTCGCTACCCCCGATAATTCTCTCGCTTCCATCAGCAAAAACGGCACGCAAGGCAAGTCCCGAGGTGTCAAGCCGTTCGAACGCACCGTAAACCGTCCTGTCGGGATATGAGCTTATACTCAGTGAGCTGACAGACGGCGTTGAAAGGCTTTCCTCACTCGCATAAGCATAGCTTGCAAGCACAGAAATAAGCATCAGTATAAAAGCGATGGATATAATTGTTTTTTTCATTTTGTCCTCCAAGTTACCATAATTTTCCAATAACTCGAGGTAATTATACCACTATAACGACATTTCTTCAATAGCAGAGGGAGTTAACATTTCTCTCTGTATCGACAATAAAAAAACGCCTCCTGCAAAAGACGGCAAAAGACGATAATAAGATATAAAAACAGCCCCGAGGCAAGAGAGGTCTGCACTACGCACCACGGTCTTACGCTCGGGACAGCTAATTAAGTTTTATTTTTCCTTATAGTAAAGATAGCAGTGGCAATATCCCTCATAATCCTTATCTGCTATCTGATCACGGAACTCCTTGCACATGCATTTATTGTCCTCGGTACGCTCAAAACGGCAGGGGCAATATCCACCCGAACGCTTAAGTCCCTCCTGAACGGCAGCAACGATTTCCTTATCCTCGTTAAACCTTATCTTCATCTGTATTCCTCGATCAGCTTCTTAAGATTTTCCTTTGGAACGTATCCGATAGACATATCAACGAAGGTATTATCCTTTACAAGAGCAACCATTGGAATATTCTTTACGTTGAACGCCTTTGCAAGCTCAGGCTCGTTATCCACGTTTATCTTACAGAATTTTACCTCAGGGAATTCGCCCTCAAGCTCATCAAGAACAGGCGCGAGCATCCGGCAGGGACCACACCAATCTGCATAGAGATCTATTACTGCAAGGCCGGAAAAATCTTCTACCTCACTTTTAAAATTATCCTTTGTAATTATTGTCATTTTTTATACCACCTTTGTTTTTGGTTATTATAATTTTAACAGAAAAATGCACGCTTGTCTATAGGTAAACAAATTATTTACAAATTTTTTATAGTAAAAATTTGACATTTTTATTATTTGGGTGTAGAATATTAACAGCAAAAACGAAAGGAATACAAAATGGAATACAGAATGAAAGCAGAGGTTGACGTACACGACGTTGATTTCAACGGTGTTGCAAAGACCTCGTCAATAATGAAATATATACAGAGCGCTGCACAGTGCCAGCTTACCGACGGAGGAATGTCCTACGACAATCTGAAAAAAGACAAACGAGCCTTTATTTTATCGAAGGTAAAGCTTGAGGTACTGAAGCCACTTCGCGCATATGTGCCACTGACGGCAATTACCTACCCTTGCGAGAGCCGTGGCTATAGCTTCCTGCGCTGTTATGCACTTGAAAGCGACGGTGAGATTGTAGCCAGAGCAATATCTGCATGGGCGCTTATCGACACCGAAACCCGAGCTCTTGTAAGAGTCCGTGATTTCAATCTGGGGCTGCCTACCCTGCCACAGAATGAGCTTGTATTAAGCGCAATGAAGCTGCCATCTACACTTATCGACGTTGGTGGATACGGTGTGCATTACGGCGACGTTGACCAGAACAGGCACATGAACAATACCAAGTACCCCGACATGTACTCAAACTTCCTGCCACTGCAGAACAAAATGATACGCTCTATCACAATCAGCTATCTGAACGAGGCTGCAATTGGCGAAAAGCTGCGTGTGCAGTGCTGCGAAGAGGGTGGCTTCTACTATTTCAGAACCGTACGCAGCGACGGAAAGATTAATTCCGAGGCACAAATTGAGCTTTGCGACGTTGATCCGATTGAATAAGCCACTGCAATTTTAAACAGATATTGCATTTCTTGCTTTCAAAGTGTCAAAATAGCATAAAGATATATTTTTTCTGTTTTTTATCAAGTTTTTTCGCTCCGTAATGCAAGAAAATTCGTCAAGTCAAATTTAAGACTATCTGTAAGGGTGGGATTTCCACCCTTGTTTTTTTATATAAACAGCAACTTTTGCAATATAATTCGATAACGACAAAAATCACTCTTTTTTTACACGCCATTTCTCAACGACATTCTCCATTTTATTATGCTACAATATTAGTAACTTATTTATGGAGGATAATAATGAAGCAAAAGATTTTACATAACGTAGTGATGAGAGAGGACAGACAAAGCGATGGTTTCTCTTATACATATGAGCTTATTCTTCGCGAAGGAATAAGAATGGCAGATTTCAGACTTCCCTTATACTCGATCAGAATTTCCATGACCGATGCCGACGGAAACAAAAGTCAAAGAGAGGCAACCGACGTTTTTACCGATTCCACAAGAGCTGCCGAGTTCTTTGACAGATTGGTAAGGAATCTTGCCACGCCGATAGACCTCGGTTACGTCGTAGAGGACGAGGTGCGTTCATAAAAAACTGTTGAAAGCCTGCCCGTTTTGTGATATAATAATATAAAAAACACATAAAACGAGGTGACTTTGAAATGAAAATTTGCGTACTTGGTGCAGGCACCTGGGGTATCGCCCTGGCAGCATTGCTCTGTGCTAACGATCATAATGTCTCAGTATGGTCTGCCATACCCTCAGAGATAGATAATCTTGTAAAAAACGGCACTCACCCCAATCTGCCCGATATTATATTGCCAAAATCGATATATTATACTAAAGATATTGAGGAGGCTGCGAAGGACTCGGAGATGATTCTGATAGTAGTTCCCTCGTCGTTCGTAAGGGTGACTACAGAGAGGCTTGTGCCCTTCCTTAAAGACGGACAGGTGCTTATCACTGCTGCAAAGGGCATTGAGGGTGGAAGCCTTATGACGATGAGCGAGGTTGTATGTCACGTGCTTAAAAGCCTCCGACCCGAGCTGAAATGCAGTGTTGCAGCACTGTCGGGTCCTACCCATGCAGAAGAGGTTGCTGCAGGAATTCCCACGTCTATCGTTTCAGCATGCGAGGATGAGACGGTTTCCGACCGAATTGCAGAAGCCTTCGCAAATTCCTGCATGCGTGTATATACCAATACCGACGTGAAGGGTGTCGAGATATGTGGCGCGATGAAGAATATCATTGCCATAGCATCGGGAATTCTTACCGGAATGAAGCTTGGAGACAACACGAGAGCCATGCTTATGACCCGTGGAATTGCCGAAATCACCCGACTCGGTCTTGCGATGGGATGTAAACGACGCACCTTTATGGGTCTTGCAGGCATCGGTGATCTGATAGTAACCTGTACCTCTCGGCACAGTCGAAACAATCGCTGTGGCGAGCTTATCGGGCGAGGCATGACCTACGAGGAAGCCTCAAAGGAAATCGGAATGGTAGTCGAAGGCTACCACGCCCTCAGCGCAGCCATGGAGCTGTCAAGCAAATACAGCATCGAGCTACCCATCACCGAAGCCGTACACAAGATTATCAAAGAAGGCCTCTCGCCAAGCGAAGCCATGCTGACCCTCATGACCCGTGACCTCAAAAGTGAGCTGGAGGATTGATTTTGTATAGCTCTCATTCATCATAACGAATAAATGCTTTATTAAAGGACGGAGAACCATCTCCGTCCTTTTTGCATAAAAAAGCCACCCAAAGAATCGGGTGGCTTAAGTATTAATTATTCTTTGGGAACATAATTGTAATGAATTGTGGCATCAATAATATTATTATTATTAATTCCAATCTGTATTTTCTCCCATTCTTCTTCTGTTCCTGTGTAGTAAACATCTGTAAGACTTGAGTTCCAATCGAATGCATTATCGCCAATTGCAGTTACACTGTCACCAATAACTACAGATGTAAGTGAGCCACAACCCCAGAACGCATAATGACCGATTGAGGTTACACTATCACCAATAACTACAGATGTAAGTGAGTCACAATCATAGAACACATAATTACCGATTGAGGTTACACTATCACCAATAACTATAGATGTAAGTGAGTCACAACCACGGAATGCTGAATGATCGATTAAGGTTACAATGTTGGGAATTACAAACTCAGTATCTGTTTTTCCACAAGAATATTTAATTAAGGCTTTACCGTCTTTTGAATACAGATTACCGTTGATTGATTTGTACACAGTATTGTTTTCATCTACAGTTATTGTTGAAAGTCCTGTGCAACTTGAGAACGCAGAATATCCAATCGAAGTTAAACTCTCACCAATAACTATAGATACAAGCGAGGTACAACCTGAGAACGCAAAATTACCGATTGAGGTTACGCTGTCACCAATAACTATAGATACAAGCGAGGTACAACCTGAGAACGCAAAATCACCGATTGAGGTTACGCTGTTGGGGATTACCATACTTGTAATACTTATGCAATCTTTGAACGCATAATCATATATATCATAGCTATTATTGATAATCTTTTCGGGGAGAACGATTTCTTTCTGATCTCCAACATACGAAACTAAATAATAAATACCATTATAGTTGTAAAATAATAAATCATCTTTGTTAACAATTTTACTTTCTCCATTATGAACCTCAATTGCATAGATGGCTAAGTTACCAACATAATTATTAGATGAACCTGCACTAACGGGAAGTGAGGATTTATTAATTACTTCTAATATACGGCAATCACTGAATGCTCCAGTGTCTATGTTTGTTACATTCTTTCCAATTGTTATACTTGAAAGTCGTTTACAATAATAGAACGCATTATAACCAATACTCGTTACACTGTCACCAATTACTGCATTTACCAACCGATCGCAATATGCAAAAGCATAATCACCAATACTCATTACACCGTCGGATATTTCTATATTAGTAAGCCAATCACAACAATAGAATGCATAATCGTATATATTGTAGCTCTGTCCAATATATTGTTCTGGAAGAATAAGTTTATTTTCTTCCCCGCTATATCCAAGAAGAAAACAACTATTATCATAGTTAAAGAATAAGAATCCGTCATAATTACTTATTTTGCTTTCTCCACTATGTATATCCATCGCATAAAGTGCAACATATCCATATTCACTTGAACCTGCTGTAATCTTAAGCGATGAATTATTGATAACTTCTACTAACTTAAAGCAATTGCTGAACGCATAATCACCGATATTCGTTACGCTAGTTCCAATTGCTACACTTGTAAGAGACACGCATCTAGAGAACGCAGATCTACCGATGCTTGTTACACCATCAGGTATGTCTATACTTGTAAGCGAGCTGCAACCCGAGAACGCAGATTCACCGATGCTTGTTACACCATCTCCAATATCAATATTTATAAGAGATGTACATCCAGCAAACGCCCCACTGCCGATCGACTTTACACTTGATGGAATAGTTACGGTTTTTATATTGTCACAAGATTTGAATAACTCATTTTGAATAAGAGGAACACCTTCGGGTATTACTATGTTTTCATCAGCATTGTTAGTAAGCCTAAGGTACTTATGATCAAGATATCCATTGTATTCCATATTATACCAAGCTTCTATATTCGAAACGTAAACGAAACGCAGTTCACCCAGTGCATTATCACCAAGCCACAATATACTTTCCGGCAAGAAAACGTCTCTAAAACCTGCTAGTGCATACGAATTAATTCTTGTAACTTCTTCCGGTAAGTATAAAATTTCATCAAACTCTGTTGGTAAATGAAGATGAAGATCGCCAAAATAAACTTCGCTTGCAATTCGCATTGGATTTGCATATTCATCTTCAAATACTATTTCGCACCAACTAGATATATCAGGAATATAAAGAGTAGACAGTTGTGAATATGTTCCAAATGCACTTGATCCCAATTCTTTTAAACTGCTTCCTATTATCAATACGTCCTTATGTCCACCGAATGCCCCTTTACCTATAGAAATCACTCCATCGCCAATCACAACTTTTGATAGATGAGAAGCACTAAAAGCATAATCTCCTATATGTGTAACACTATCTGGAATAATTATTTCAGAAATATATCCATTTGTATTTCCAAAAGCTTCGTTTCCAATACTTGTCACTCCGTTGCCAAACGTAACTTTAGATAAATTAAAGCATCTATAAAATGCATTGTCACAGATTTCTCCACTTTCAATATTTACGTTTGTTATATTTATACATTCAAAAAATGCATTAGTTCCAATCGTTTCTGTTTTTTCTCCAATAGAAACATTTAACAGCTTTTCACATTTACTAAAAGCTTCTCTACCTATATATTGTGCGTTAAGATTAATATTCACTAAAGAACTTTTAGCAAATGCATTATCACCAATGCTTTTTACTTTTTCGAAATCAAAGGAGGAGAAACCACATCCACTAAAAGCATTATTTTCAATCGAGATATCGTTTGTTATAATCACCTCAGTTAGATTTTTGCACTGTGAAAATGCCAACTCTTCAATCACTCTAACAGATGAAGGCAAAACAATCTTTTTTAAGCTCACACAATTAATGAACGCATTATCGGTTATCTCGGTAATCCCATCCGGAACAATAATTTCCGATAATAAATCACCATTAATAAATAGATTTCCATCCCCGATCATTGGATTTGAATCTGAATTAGCAAAATCAATTTCTAACCAATCTAAAATACTTGGAATATAGACTTTTCTAATACCTACATTAAACACACCGTTGAAAGCATCTTCTCCAATATATACAATCGTACTTGGCAATGAAATGCTGCAAAGATTTGTCTTACCACCGAAAGCATCTTTTCCTATATGAGTAACTCCCTCCGGAACTGTAATCTCTTGAGCAGCACTCCTATAACCAAAGGCTCCGTCTGCGATTATTTTTGTATCACTATGAATAATTGCGACTTCACCATTTGATCCTGAATAAAGAGCAAAATATGGGTTGTCAGCCGTACCAATATATTTAGATCCTTCATACATATTAATTCCGGATTGTACGGCCCAAGAAAAAGCGAATGCCCCCACTTCAATACTTGTTATTGTGTCAGGAAGTACTATATCAGTCAAAGTGATATTCAAGAAAGCGTATTCTGAAATACGTGTAACTCCCTCGGGAATAATAAGATCCGTAACCATTTTTCCATCAATGTACATATTATACACAGTATTATACTGCCAAGGATATACCATAGGACAATCTCTTAGTGTACACCAATTAGCAAGGTCTGTAATATATATTTTGGTGTATGATTCACAGGCGCTTAACGCATCCTCATGAATTTCTTCTATTCCATCACCAGTAGAAAGCGATATAAGATTATCACACCAACTAAAAGCCTGATTACCAATAACCTCCATACAATGTGGAACTGTTACAC
>JAFTON010000106.1 GCA_017463765.1 Clostridia bacterium
GCATATTGCACCTCGCTTACAAACGTAGTAATTGGTGACGGTGTAACAAGCATGGGAAATAGTGCGTTCAATAGTTGCACCTCGCTTACAAGCGTAACAATTCCCGACAGTGTTACAAGCATTGGGCGTTATGCGTTCGCATATTGCACCTCGCTTACAAACGTAGTAATTGGTGACGGTGTAACAAGCATGGGAAATAATGCGTTCAATGGTTGCACCTCGCTTACAAGCGTAACGATTGGCAACGGCGTTACAAGCATTGGCAACTCTGCGTTCAAAGGTTGCAACTCGCTTACGAATGTTTACATTACAGATATTGCTATATGGTGTGGAATAATTTTTGGCGATGAGTACGCCTCACCCTTATGCTTTAATCAAAATAACGGTAAGGTTTTTTTATATCTTAACGGAAATATTGTAACCGACATTGTAATTCCCGACAGCGTTACAAGCATTGGCGATTATGCGTTCTGTCGCTGCTACTCGCTTACAAGCATAGAAATTCCCGACAGTGTTACAAGAATTGGCCAGTATGCGTTCTCCATTTGCACCTCGCTTACAAGCATAGAAATTCCCGACAGTGTTACAAGCATTGGCTGGCATGCGTTCAGTGGTAGCTCACTTACAAGCATAGAAATTCCCGACAGTGTTACAAGCATTAGTGGGTATGCGTTCAGTGGTAGCTCACTTACAAGCATAGTGATCCCTGACAGTGTAACAGAAATTGGCGACGATGCGTTCCATAATTGCAAATCACTTACCAGCATAGAAATTCCCGACAGTGTTAGAGGCATTGGCGATGGTGCGTTCCAATATTGCACCTCGCTTACAAGCATAGTAATTCCCGACAGTGTTAGAGGCATTGGCTATTATGCGTTCGAAAATTGCAACTCGCTTACAGATGTTTACTATACCGGCAGTAAGGAAGAGTGGGCAGAAATTTCTATAAATTATTCAAAAAATTCCTCTTTAAATAAAGCCACCATCCATTACAACTACGTTCCATAATACACATTCATTCAGGCCACCTGAGAAATCGGGTGGTCGTTTTTGTTTGTGTTTTTCGCTTTGTGTCGATTTTTTTGGTTTTATGCTTTTTCTTTTGTCCTTGCTTTTGAAACGACTGAAAAACATTTTGCCAATAGACAAATTGTTCTTGCAATTTCTTTTTTTATGTGTTAAAATATAAATTGACGTAATATGTTTATTTGTAGGAGGCAAGGATCTATGACGTTGGATTTTTACCACAATAAAATAGTAAATGACGTAATGAGCGAGGAGTTTGAGATATGCTTCAAGCGCGAGCTTGTGCCACTTCTTTCTGCTAAATACGGCGAGATAGACCTGGTGCAGATGTATGAGGATTACATTGCTGACAATCTTCAGATCGGTGGATATTGGTATTATCCGTTGACGCTGGTTATCGGTGAGGAGATAAAGACGCAGTGGATCAGGTGGCAGCTGAACCGAACCGACTTCGATGACGGTCTGCCCTACGCCTTTTCGGGCAGAGGAAAGGTTGGCTTTGAGCTTTGCGACACACCCTATGAGCTTGAAAGGCGCATTTCGGGCAGATCGAGATATTATCCCGGTGGCAGCGTTAACGTTCGTATCGAGGTTGTGAAGGGGGATTCCTATCGCCTTTCGGGCAGATATTCCCAGACCTTTATTGATGAGATGGCAAGACAGCTTACCCCTGCCATTGAGGCTGCGACGGGAGTGACGGGTATTGCAGACAGCTCGGTGGAGCTTGTTATGGTATTCGCCTCGGGTACATATATGGAGCATATTTCGGAGAACGTTACCTATCGCCGTCTTATGCTTGTGGATAAGGTGAGCGCGCCGAGAGATTTCTGGATAAAGTGGACACGCCTTGACAGCGCTGTGGCACATTCGGTTTCGGCTCACGTTTCGTCTGAAAATATTCTTTTCGAGCTTGGAGAGGACGTGGATCAGAAGGTCAGACAAAGAGAGTACAAATATCTCCTTCATTCGAGTGGCGAAAAATATCATAACTCTATGGGCAGGAAGAAGGTTACCGAGTGGCGCGAGGTTATCAAGCGCGCTGCAAGACGTGGCGAGCTTTCTAAGGTGGAGCCCGATCTTGAATTAGCGCCCGAGACGCTTGAGATCAAGGAGCGCATTGCAGATCTTCTTGGCAAGAGCACAGCTGAGGTTGAGGTGTCTGAGAGCTCCGGAGCTGCATATGCAGGCGAGGAGACGCCCAAGAGTGATGAATTCGTACGTGCTCTTGAGAAGGCGCGCATGTTCGTTGAGGAACCCGATGTGGACGAGGAAGAGGAGCTTACCCTCTCGGATATAACCGAGGAAATCTCCTTTGCCGAGCCTGAGGAGGAGACGCTCACCCTTACCGATGCCGAGTCCGAGGGGGATAACGAGGTGGTTGACTTCGAGGATGACGGTGAAGATGAGGAGCTTGAGCTCGAGCTTGAGGAAGAAGCCTTTGAGCCCGAGGAAGAAGAGGCTGATGAAGAGGTCGAGGAGACGGTGAACGAAGCCGTGGAAGGCGAGCCCGATATATTCGACGGTGAGGATGAAGAGGAGGAAGAAATCGACATTTTTGCCGACGTGGACTTTGATGAGGAAGAGCCTGACCGAGCCGAGTCTGATGATCAGGCTGCAGACCAGCTCTCCGATTCGCTGCCCTCCGATGAGGAAATCGGTGATGAAGAGTTTGTTATAGGTGACTCGGAACCCGATACCGAGGCTGAGGAGCTTGAAATAGAGATTGAAATTGAAATAGACGATTCCACCGTTGAAGCCGAGAGTGAGGAGTCTGAGGAGGCGCCCGAGGCAGAGGAAGCCGAAGAGGAGCTTATCATTGAGGGTGAGTCCGAGGAAGTAATCACGGATGAAGAGCCCGAGGAGTTGATTATAGAATCCGAGGCTGAAGAGGAATTCACCATTGCCGATGAGATTGAGAGTGAATTCGTTATTGAAGAATTGGCAGAGGAAGCACCCGAAGCCGTTGAGCCTGAGGCAGATGAAGTACACGAGGTTGTGGAGCCCGAGGTGACTACCGGTGATGAGGTTTATGAGGCTGAGGAAGAGCCTGCGGGAGATGTGGAACAGCCCGAGGTAAAGGACGAGACCGACTCCGAGGAGGTTAAGGAAGTCCGGCCTACACCCGTAAGCATCAGCGAGCCCGGAATTGCCGAGCGTGTTGCCGACATCCGTGCTGAGGTTGAGACTAAAATCCGTCTTGAGTATGAAATCCGTGCAAGAGAGAAGGCAGAGCGTGAGCTTAGCCAGCTTCGGGAAAAACTTCAGAAGCTTGCTACCGAAAGCGAGCTTACTATAGCTCAGCTTAAGAACGAGAATGCAAGCCTCCGTCGTGAGTGTGACCGTCTTGCCGAGCAGATCGAGAGCGAGCGCTTCACCAGAGAGGCAGACGAGGTCAGACGTCGCATTGAGGACAACCAGCTTCGTGAGCAGATAGAGAAGCAGCTTCGTGCCGAGGCTGCAGAGCGTGAGAGACTTGCCGAGTCGGCGCGTATTGCAAATGAGGAAAAGCGCAGACTTGAGGAAGAGAACGCACGCATCTCCCGTGAGAGAGAAGAGGCTGCGCGCGCCGAGGCCGAGAGGATCAGGCTGGAGGAGGAAGCACGTGCCGAGGCTGAGAGGATCAGAAGGGAAGAGCACGAGCGAGAGCTTGAGGCTGCGCGACAGGCTGAGGCAGAGCGTATCCGTCGTGAGCAGGAGGAGCTGCAGCGAAAGGCAAGGGAAGCTATGCCCGAAATTGGTGACGGTAAATATACCTATACCACAAAGACTGTAAGACTTGTCTTTGATAAAAACGTTGACCCCAATATTACAAAGCGTATTCACCAGCTTATCAAGGCTACGGTTGAATATTATAACAAGGATACGGTTTATTTGAAAATCAGGGCAATCATACCGGACAACCATACCGTATTGCTTGAGTTTGTGGATATTCCTATGGAGGAGATGCCTCTGCTCAGAGATATTATATTGGTTCTGGGTGGAGCCGGACTTGGAATTAACAAGGCGATAGTTGAGTAACCCAATCTGAAGAACAAAAAACGGCTGCTTCGCATTACACACGGAGCAGCCAACCGTATAAAACAATAGGCTTTGCCCCGGTTTATTGGTGAAAATATATAAAAGATTACATTTTATAATTACAAAAACCATCAAATGTGAGAAAATTTATAAAACCTATTGACAAAAATATATTTTAGTGTTAAAATGTGATGTAACTGTGCGAATGGGTGAATTATGCCTTTTTGCCGTTATATTAATTATTATTTTTAGTGAAAGGAGGAAAATCATGCCAACCTTTAACCAGCTCGTAAAGCAGGGTCGTTCTGACAAGACCTTCAAGTCTAAGTCTCCCGCACTTCAGAAGGGCTTCAACGCTCTTAAGAATGCTCCCATCGACCAGTCCGCACCTCAGAGAAGAGGAGTTTGCACCAAGGTTACTACCACTACCCCCAAGAAGCCTAACTCGGCTCTTCGTAAGATCGCCAGAGTAAGACTTACCAACGGAATGGAGGCTACTTCCTACATTCCCGGTATCGGCCACAACCTTCAGGAGCACTCTGTTGTTCTTATTCGTGGTGGACGTGTTCGTGACTTGCCCGGTGTACGTTATCACATTATCCGTGGTACCCTTGATAC
>JAFTON010000107.1 GCA_017463765.1 Clostridia bacterium
ACCGAATCACGAATGAATACGATGCCGCCCTTTACGCCGGGAACCGCACCCTTCACTGCGATAAGATTCTTTTCTGCGTCGATCTTAACCACTTCAAGGTTAAGGATAGTAACCTGCTCGTTACCCCACTGACCGGCCATCTTCTTGTTCTTGAAAATTCTCGCAGGGTCAATAACACCCATAGAGCAGGACTGACGGTGAACAGGACCTACGCCGTGTGTCATTCTGAGCTTGTGAAGATTCCATCTCTTGATCGCACCGGTGTATCCGTGACCCTTTGTAATACCTTTGATGTCGACCTTCTCGCCTGCGGCGAAGGTATCGACTGTTACTACGTCGCCAACGTTGAGTGCGGAGCAATCATCGAGTCTGAATTCCTTGAGATGACGCTTGGGCGAAATGCTTGCCTTTTTAAAATGACCAAGCTGAGCCTTGTTTGTGTTCTTCTTTGCATCTTCAAATGCAAGCTGAACAGCGTTGTAGCCGTCGTTCTCGACGGTCTTCTTCTGTGCTACCACGTTATCGCCTGCTTCAATCAGGGTTACGGGTATTACGTTGCCTTTGGCATCGAAGATCTGAGTCATACCCAGCTTCTTGCCGATAATGCCTTTTTTCATTTTTTCCTCCATAGTTATTGGTTGACGGGTTTGATTTTACCTTTCGGCAGCCGCCAACATGACTTTAAGGTGGAGCAAATGCTCCTCGGGATTTGAAGCTCCCGTTGTTAGCTTAATGATTAAGCCTTGATCTCGATCTCAACACCGGCGGGAAGCTCGATGCTCATGAGAGCCTCAACGGTCTTCTGGCCGGGTTCGATGATGTCGATCAGTCTCTTGTGGGTACGCATTTCGAACTGCTCACGGCTGTCCTTGTACTTGTGTACTGCTCTGAGGATCGTAACGATCTCTCTGTCAGTGGGAAGCGGAATAGGACCGCTAACCTTGCTGCCGTTTCTCTTTGCTACATCAACAACCTTTGCCGCTGCGGCGTCAATGATGGTGGAATCATAGCTCTTAAGACGTACTCTGATTTTGTTCTGTGCCATTTTGTTTTCCTCCTTTTACGTTTTGCTTTACACCGTTTTAAGAAGGCGATGAGTTTTACACTGCTTCGGGAGTATCATCTCCCCCCATCAAAATCAGTTCGGCAGATCCCCGCAGTGACTGACGAACCGAATCAAGTAATGCAGTGTGCCATGTGGCCAACACTCTTGTTTCGCCCGGTTAAAATATCGGACATACTCCACGGAAATTCCCTACCTCAAGGGTAGCCACCTCCCGCTTCTACGCATATCAAGCTCTATAATTATAAACTATATTAAAGAAAAATGCAAGAGTTTGACGAAAAAAAGTTGAAAAAATTTTCTCAGATTTTTAACGAAATTTTATCCTATTTTTTGTGCACATTGCACAACAGATGCGAAATTCCGTCACAAAATGAAATAAATTGCAAGCTATATCGGTATTTTTTTAACTTTTTTCGTTTTGTTTACATTTTATTCACATTTTTGATGTACAATAGATTAATGTAATAAAGATTTTCATGGCGCCTCGCGCGCGTGTATATTATTAAATGAAGGAAACTGTTTTATGAAAAAGCTTCGTACCATAGACGTTTACACCATACCACTATTCTTCGTAGCTCTGGCAGCAGTAATACTGCGCAGCGTCGCACTGCTTACCTCCTTTGACACCATATCTATGCACTTCGAGAATAAGACAGCTATCGTTATCGGAGGGGTTGTGGTAATTGTATCAATCATCGCCTTTCTCAGCTATCTTATTTTCGGTGAGAAGGAAAGCGAGCTTATTGCAAGAAGTGATAACGCAGCCTCCTACATTCCTGCGGGCATAGTCGGCATTGCCCTACTCTTTATCGGAGCACAGCTTCTCAGTGGTTGCTTCTCGGATGAGGTTGTATATCACGGCATCACTCTGGTTCTTGCTATCCTGTCGGGTGTGCTTGCCATCGCCTCGATAGTCCCCTTCTTCCTCTCGGTGTTTATCGAGAAGAGAAACGATCTGTACAAAGCGGCATTCAGTCTTTGCATCGTGTTCTTCCTGGCAGTTTATGCAATGTTGCTCTACTTCAACAAGCAGCAGCATCCGACAAACTCGCCTAACAGATTTGTTGATCAGATGGCATATCTCTTCGCAGCGATATTCTTCCTCTACGAATCGAGAATTCCCCTCGGCAGAGCCAAGTGGCGTGGATATATCGCCTTTGGTCTGTCAGCATCGCTGCTCTGTGCCTATTCGTCAATCCCTTCTATCATTCTCTATTTTGCCAGGAGCTACACTCTCTCCGAGAGCCTTAGCGAGAATATTCTTACGCTCACGCTTATGATATTCATCGGATCAAAAGTGCTTCAGTTCAGAAACCTGACCCCAGATACCGAATGTGAAGCAGCAAGAAGCATAGCCAACCTGGCAGCCATGCGTGAGGAGGAGATAAAGTCTCATCGTAATTCCTCGCGCGCGCAGGATATTAATAATATGGAAGAAAATGATGATACGGTGGATGCTGAGAACTACTCAATAGAAATCATAACTCCCGAGAGCACAACCGATTTCAACTCGGAAAATCCATAAAAAGTACTAAAGGATAAGATTATGAAAAAAATTCTCGTCGTTGACGGCAACAGCATAATTAATCGCGCATACTACGGTATGCGCCCTTTAACCACAAAAAGTGGCAAGACTACTCACGCCGTTTACGGCATGATAAACATTATATCACGTCAGATAAGTTCTGTCAAGCCCGATTACGTTGCAGTTGCCTTTGATCTTAAGGAGCCAACCTTCCGTCACAAGATGTACGACGGATATAAGGCCGGCAGACACGCCACCCCTGAGGATCTTATTTCCCAGTTCCCCGATGCGAAGGAATGCCTTTCGCTTATGGGTATTCACATTCTGGAGCTACCGGGCTATGAGGCAGACGACATTCAGGGTACGGTAGCGAAAATGGCGCACACAGAGCCTGATACCGAGGCATATATCCTGACCGGAGACCGTGACCTGCTTCAGCTTATAGACGATAAGGTTACAGTGCTTCTGGCAACCAACAGCGATACGAAACATATGGACGGCGCCGCATTTCGCGAAGAGTACGGTATAGATGCCGTACAGTTTGTGGATATGAAGGCACTGATGGGCGACTCATCCGACAACATTCCCGGCGTGGCAGGTGTTGGTAAAAAAACAGCTCAGACGCTTATCGAAAACTTTGGAACCCTTGAAGGAATATACGAAAATATTGAGGATAAGCGCATATCCAAAGGTGTGCGCGAAAAGCTTATTCGTGACAAGGATAACGCCTTCCTTTCAAGAACACTTGCAAGGATTTGTACAGATGCGCCTATAGGCAAAACTCTTTCTGGTCTTGAAAGAAAACCTGTGGATAAGGCAGGTCTCTATCGCAAGTTCACCGAGCTTGAGCTCAACTCGCTTATCGTCAAATTCGGGCTTATAAGCTCGCCAAGCAAGGAGGCAGTATGCGAGGAAACACCACTCTGTAACACAAGATCACTCTACGAAGAACTTGATGCAGAAAACATAGTAAAAAACACATCAAAACGCTTTTCTTTTGAAATTTTGAACGGTATAGTTTACATTTCTAGTGCAAACGAGCATTTTTCTTACTCAGGAAAGCTTTCTGAGATCGGAGAAATATTTAAAGAAGCCGAGGTTATTTGTTATGACGGAAAAGCACTTTATCACAAGCTGAAGCGCGAGGGCTGTGACCCTACGTCTATAAGATTTATTGACCTTCTTCTCTATTCCTACGTCCTCAATCCCGGTGGTGGAAGCCCAACGGCAGAATCTCTGGCAACCACCTTTATCGGTAAAACTCCGGAGGTTGGCTGCCCGGTTGAATCGATGTTTTCAGATATCGAAAAGGCTATGAATGCGAAAATCCGTGAGATTGGTGCTGAAAAAATTCTTAACGAAATTGAGCTTCCCCTTATCAGCCTGCTTGGCGAGATTGAGGAGACCGGATTTAAGATAGACTCCCGGGGTATGCTTGAATATAGCGACGCCCTCGACAGCCTTGCAACCGAGCTTACCGGAAGGATATACATGCAGGCAGGAAAAGAGTTTAATATCAACTCCCCAAAGCAGCTGGGAGAGGTGCTTTTCGAGGATCTTGCCCTTCCCTGCAAGAAGAAAAAGACCAAGAGTGGTTACTCTACCGATGCGCAGACCCTTGAGGAGCTACGCTCCTGCTCACCTATTATCGATGATATTCTCGAGTACCGTCAGGTAACAAAGCTTAAGGGTACTTATGCTGCAGTTCTGCCTACCCTTGCCGATGCTGACGGACGAATTCACACCGACTTCAAGCAGGCACTTACTGCGACGGGCAGACTGTCAAGCGCAGAACCCAACCTGCAGAACATTCCTATCAGAACGAAAATGGGTCGGCAGATGCGAAGATATTTCATTGCCAAGGATGGCTACTCGCTTGTAGACGCAGACTACTCTCAGATCGAGCTGAGACTTCTGGCTCATATTTCGGGAGACTATACAATGAGTGAATCCTTCATTACAGGTGAGGATATTCATCGCAGAACGGCTGCAGCAGTGTTCGGTATTCCGGAGGAGCTGGTTACCGAGGAGATGCGTAAATCTGCAAAGGCAGTAAACTTCGGTATTGTATACGGCATTGGTGGCTTCTCGTTAGCGAAGGACATTGGCACAAGCGTTGCTGAAGCTACAAAGTACATCAAGAGCTACAAGATGAACTATCCCGATATTGACAGATATCTTGATGAGGTTGTCAAGGAGGCTGAACGTGACGGATATACTACCACCATTTTCGGTAGGCGCAGATATATTCCCGAGCTTCACTCGCAGAACGGAAACATGCGTGCCTTCGGTAAACGCGTGGCAATGAATGCACCGATTCAGGGCACTGCTGCCGATATTATGAAGATTGCGATGCTGAGGGTTGACTCAGCTCTGAAGCGCGAGGGACTCGATGCAAAAATCGTTATGCAGGTTCACGACGAGCTTGTAATAGAGGTGCGCGACGATGAGATTGAGGCCTGCCGTACACTTATAAAGCGCGAGATGGAGTCTGCAGCAAAGCTTTCAGTTCCCCTTACGGTTGACGTAACGGTGGGCAAAAATTGGCTGGAACAATTCTGAAGGTATAATTAATCAAAATTTAAAGGACAGAAGCCGTGACTTCTGTCCTTTTTTGCACTGTTAATAAATGATAACCTTTTTTACACCAGAGAGACTGCCACGGGGATTGTCTGAAGAAAATACTGTCTCGGTTATATCATTATCCTTCGCAATCTTGACGGAGGAGGTGTGAAAGCGCTTGGCAACAGAGAAAAGCGTATCGTCAGACGTAGGATAATATACGGTTATCTTCGCACCGTCAGACTCATAGCTTTCAGTATCGGATACCGACATTGCAGATAAAATACTCACGTTCTTTTCTTCAAGTGCCATGGCAGAGCATTCAAGCGTACAGGACGCATACACCTTTTCACTGTCAAGAGTAGCCGTGGTATTTTTGGTATGAATAGACACCTCCACCTGCGTTTTATCATTATTTTGACAATCGAGGTTTACATTTGCCACAAATGGAGATGAGAATTTTATACCAACATAAGAAATTTTCTCGCCAATCATTTCGGAAGAAATACCACTGTATCTTATCTCACCGAGAATATTTACACATCCCTCACACAGCTCTACCTGTTCAATCTTCGGTGTTGATGAGAGGAATACTATCTCACGAAGTCCCTCCGACTCAACCTCGCTGCGAGAGATTTCGGCATTATGACTTGCCTTTACGGTTGCAGAATCAATTATTCTTGTGTAGTTAAAGTCAGCATAGCTGTTATCAGTAGGCGCATCCTTAAGATAAGCATCAAGAATCAGGTCAACTCGCTGATTCTCCTCTCCAACTATGCACATCTCGCAAAGTCCTGACAAAACCACCTCGCAACCCGTCTCGTCGGCATTAACCGTGGAATGCAGCGAGCTTACGGTAATCTCGGGCGAGAGTATCATAGTGGGCTTTACACCGTCAAACTCCACGCTCTCCTCAAAGCTTACCACCTTCTCAGCAGTGTATGCAGGCTCTTCGCCGTTCTTTATCACTGCACACATACGCAGCTTTCCTTTTACGCTTACCGAATCATCTGCTGCCTGTACCTCGTCAACGGTAGCTTCAGCATGAGAGTAGATAACGTTTACCTCGTCGGCGATGGCACCTTCAAGCTTTTCAACAGCCTCTGCATACTCCCTCTCAGAGACGGATGACGCCTTGCTGCTTCTTACTTCTACACTTCCCATATTAATCTCGGGGCTATGCTCGCCACCGAAGGCATCTCCCGACACATTGACAGACTCGCTTTCCGACAGATGAACGGTTCCTGCAAGAGATGCCTTTGCATTAATCTTTCTTGGGCCGACAAGCCTTACCGAGTAGTTTGACACACGGGTGTCGGCAACAGAATCGCTGTACTTCTCGCCAGAGCACTTTACCGAATAATCATAATCCGAGGTAAACTCTACCGAGGAAAGCTCACCCTCGCTGTCAAGATAAATCAGGTTATACACCACAATACCCGAGAACTCCACCTCATCGCCACCTGCAAACCTGCCCGACGGACGAAGCACTGCCTCGGTAAAAAGTATCTTCCTTACGTCGCCGAGGTAATCGGGAAGGACGTAATCGGTCTGACTCTCGGTATATACGTCAGCACACTTTTCATTCTTAAGATAGCTGACACTTGTTTTTATTTCCATAAAAATTCCCCACTTTCATTAATATTCATTACGAATATATGAGAGAGTGGGGAAGAAAATGCAGAATGCAAAATGCAAAATGCAGAATTTTATTTATTTTAAGTTATCGCCCTGATAACGTTTATAAAAGCAACGGTGGCAAAATATACCGCTCCTATTCCACCGATTGCGATAATTATTCTGGAAAAAATTCTCTCGCCAAAAATCAGAAGAAGCATTCCTATCGAAGCGATTCCTAAGAAAAGTGAAGCCAAGTGACCAGTCATAAAGAATACTATAAAACAAACGGCGCCGGTAAACAACAACATTAAAATTTGACTGGTTTATTCATTTTAATCTCCTATGCATTGGCTATGCTATTACCATAACAGCCAGGATTATTGCTAAAATCGACAATCCTTCAAAAACGAGCAGGAAACGTATTCTATTAGATAAAAAGTGAAACACGGCAGAGGCAGACATTAAGGCTAAAAATATTGCTCCCTCGATCGGATTTTCATAATACATAGCGACTACGATGCCAAAAAGCAACAAAAGCAGGCTGACTATTGCATTTAAAACCTTAGAAAAGGCGCTCATTTTAATTATTATTCCCTTCGATTTCTATTATATCATCAGAGCCCCATAGACTCCATAAGACGTTTATTAAACTCTTCGGCTGTGTTATATCCCATTTTCTTCTGTCTATTATTCATAGCGGCAACCTCGATTACCACAGACAGGTTACGACCGGGAGAAACGGGCAGAACAATTGAGGGCACGCTGATACCGAGAATGTCGGTTTTCTCCTCATCAAGTCCGAGACGGTCGTACATCTTATCCTCCTGCCAGGGCTCGAGATTAATAATAAGGTCGATCTTCTCGCTCTCTTTTACCGAACCCATACCGAAGAGACGGCGCACGTCTACGATACCGATACCACGCAGCTCTACATAATGGCGAATGATCTCAGGTGCCTTGCCGATCAGGGTGGTGGCAGAAATACGCTTTATCTCAACTGCATCGTCGGCGATAAGACGGTGTCCACGCTTAATAAGCTCGATAGCAGTCTCACTCTTACCTACGCCGGAGTCACCGAGAAGCAGAATACCTTCGCCATATACCTCTACGAGAACGCCGTGGCGTGTGATGCGAGGACCGAGCTCAACGTTAAGGAAGGCAATAAGCGCAGCCATAAAGTCAGAGGTGGACTTCGTTGTGCGAAGCAGTGGAACACGATACTTCTCTGCCAGGGCTATAATCTCCTTTTCAACCGGAAGAGAGGAGGTATAGATAACGCCTGCAGGCTGAGTCTTGAAGAAATCATCCAGCTTCAAAAGTCTGTCCTTCTTTGTCATCTTGGAGAGATACATATTCTCCACCTTACCGATTATCTGAAGTCGCGCCTGCTCATAGTAATCATAGAAACCTACGATCTGCAGACCGGGTCGGTTTACACGGCTACAGGTTATGTCAATACTTTCGGCTGAATCAGGCAGATGAAGCTCCTCCAGAGCAAACTCCTGAATTACCTTCGACAACTTTACAGAATAAAGCTCTTCCATTGCTTTGTCCTCCTTTAAAGATAGTTATAATTATATAAGAATATATTATCACAATCAAAGAATAATTGCAACACTTTTTTTCTTTTATAGCTAAATTACCGATTTCTCTTGCAAAAATCAGAATTATTTGATAAAATAGATAAAAATCACATTTGGAGCGTTTATGACAAAAAAGGAATTTATACAGCATTACGCCATTGCCGACGCAAAGCCGTTAGATCCGTCAAAAAAGGCCATACCTGCCGAGGCGTTCTCCTATGCGTTAGCCGAGTTTATGGAGAACAGATTTGCTTCGGTTGTCCGTGTCAGCTTCGATAATATCTCTGCCCAATCGGTGCTTATATGTGCCGAGTACGTAGCAGAGTTTTTCAAGATGCTTATCATTCAGGTCTATGGCAGAGCCGAAATAAATATCAACATTTCCACCGATAAAGAGAGGTTGACCCTTATCGTCGGTGTAGACGGTGGGCTTCCTGTTTCTGACAGCGAGCTGCGCCAGCTTATCCGTCTGGCAAGGAACGGTGGCTTTCAGGTTAACCTACACGAAGGAGCTATGGTACTATCGGTAGATTTCACACCGACGGTTTCTCACCGTGTCTATGCAGTATCCATAGTGGACGGCAGACGTGTTATGCTTGGTAAACTGGTTGAGGTATTCTGCCACGGTGAGCTTTTCAATCCTGATCCACCACCTCTACCACCCATGCCCGAGCCGATCAAGAAAAGACCGTCGAGGAAGAAAACTTAAAAACAAAAAATTCAGCCAACGTCTCACCATAATACAATCCCCTTAGTGTAGCCTCGAAACCTTTTTTTCGAGAGTCTACTCCAAGGGGACTATTATATATCTCACACTAATTCAGATTTTTATTATTTATTCTGTTAAAGTCCAAGCAGTATCATTTAAGTATATAGTATTACCTTCTTTTCTGAAGCTATATACGCCGTCTCCACCAAACGGACTTCCATAGAAAGCTCCCATTTCAGTAATCGTCAAGTTGGAACCCAAAAGCCGATAATTACCTTCTCTCTTACTACTGAAACCGGATGTTTTTTCTTCAATAGTAACTTTTCCATCCTCCGAGAAAGTTAAGTAATAAGAATAAGAATTAATTCTTGTTACATAAATACCATTCAAGGAGGTGACGATATCATTTACCCATCCTGCCGGAGAGAGAACAACGTTTCCTTCGGTATCTATAACTATTTTTTCGTTAACAGTTGCATATCCGTCAGACGAGAAGGGTGTTGCCGAATAAAACTGAGGCATTATTTTCCATTCGCCGTCGGGGCTGACATAACCCCAATATCCGCTGGTAGCATCCTGCGCAGGACAAAGATCCTTACAAAATTCATAAGTAATCATACCGTTTGCACCACCGCTATAAGGAAAGGCAATATCTCTCTGCGGTTGAAGCACCACATTACCGTTACTGTCAACTATGGAATAAAACCATATGTTACTTTCGTTCAACAATGCAACGGCTGCAAACTGACCGTTAGTATTATCGGTTCCGGAAACGTTGTAATACTTCCTTGATATAGAAGCAAAAGCTTCTATTTTATTTATATCAACGCTCCAAGTATCCACTTTTGGTGCGAAGTTGGTATCGTAGTCGGCTATATTAAAGAAGAACATATCCTTGTCATAATAACCGTATTTGTTTAAATCATATACTAGCAATCCTTCACCCGTAGCGGTAATTGCTGAATTCTTGCCACCAATTGTTCTATGATCGGGAACAGCTCTGATATTTTCAAAGGTTGCAACAACAGAAAGATCAAATGCCGAATAATATTTAACTACGTAAACGTTTCCTGCAAGCTCCTCGGTGTAGGTTTCAACCCAAAAATAATCTTCCGAAACCTTTCCTATTGCAGAGACACCGTTTTTACCTGCCTCGAAAATAATATTCCCGGATTTGTCAATTATGTATTCGTGATCGTCAAGATCTCCTACCTTGATATAGTTATGTTCGAATTTAGGAAGCTCTACGTGAGGACTGCACTCATATACGGGATCTATTACAACATTTCCGTTTACGTCAATAAACCCGTAAAGGTACGTTCCTGTCCAGCTACCGTTCGACCCCCAGTGAGAAACAGATGAAGAATTATAAATCATAAAGGTCGCAAGTCCGTTATGATATGAATCTATTCTTTTGAGATTGTTGTATTCCTTGTAAACCTGTGCCTCGTTTACTTCGGGATTATTATCGTTGCCGTCTCCACTCTCGGAAGCGTTATCATCACTGTCACCATTATTATCGTTGCCGTCTCCACCCTCGGAAGCGTTATTATCACTGTCACCATTATTATCGTTGCCGTCTCCGCCCTCGGAATCGTTATCATCACTGTCACCGATTAATGATCCACTTTCGCCATCATTATTAGAGTCAGAGGGACTGTCGCCACCGCCAATAATAAATACAAGTGAAATTGCTACTACAGCTACCGCAGCAATTACACCACCAATGATAGCAATAGTTTTCTTGTCAAGGTTGCGTATAAGATTCATAACGCTATTCACGGATTTTGCAGATTCAGCGACGGAAATCACCTCTTTCTCAACAGGATCCTGATTAGACTCTTCGCTGAAATTCTTGTTTTCTTCGCTCATTTTTTCTTTTTCTCCTTTTAAAACCTGTGTTTTGTATGCCGACTATTTCAGAAAGACGTTTATAATAATCGTCAATTATTACTATACCATAGTATTTCATATTTGTCAAGCATTTTTTTATAATAGTATTGTAATACTTTACTGTAGTGAGGAAAACAAAAAATGTTTTGTACTATGAATGAAACAATCAAACAATTACGTATATCCCGTGGATATAATCAAGTAGAATTTGCCCGTATTTTAGGTGTCACAAAACAATGTGTATCAAACTGGGAAAACGACAACGTTATCCCCTCAATAGAAATGCTTGTTAAAATAGCAGACGTATTTCACGTAACGACAGATTACATTTTAGGGCGATCAGATACCACAAGTATTGATGTCGCCGGACTTACCAACGAACAAATATCCCATGTATCACTGATTATAGACGACCTTAAAAAGCTTTCAAAAAAATAAAAAACGGCAAATTCTACCTGAATTGTTTCGGTAGCAATTTGCCTTTTTTTATGCCGATTTTTTTATGCCGCCTTTTGTTGCTCCGGCAGGCTTGAATAATTTAGCATGTTTTCAATGAATATGCCATAGCCTTCTGTCGGATCTGCTACTAAAACGTGGGCTGGTGTTCCGTTTTATTTCTTCTTTCATACTGCGGGAACACCGCGAGTTTTTTTCAATTTGGAGCCTTATTCCAAATTGATTTGCTAAAGCAAATACAAAAAACTCCTAATGCCTCTGAAACGCAGATCCGATTATGCAGCCTTTTGTTGCTCCGGCAGGCTTGAATAATTTAGCATATTCTCTATAAATATACCGTACCCCTCTGTCGGATCTGCTACTAAAACGTGGGTGACGGCGCCGATAAGCTTGCCGTTCTGGATGATGGGAGAGCCCGACATGCCACGGACAATACCACCCGTAAGAGCCTTCAGGGTCTCGTCGGTGACACGGATGCGAAAGGATTTTGAACCGTCAGAATCCCTATCTATCTCATAGATTTCTATTTTGTACTCGGTTGTTTTGCCGTTTTTCAGGGTGGAAATGATGGTTGCCTCGCCCTCGCTCACCTCCTCACGTCTGCCGATTGGAATCGCCTCGGCAGTGCCCGGCAAATCGGTAATAATACCGAAAACACCACACTCGCAGTTTACGGTAAGGTCTCCCAGGTCACGGTCGGTCAGGATACCACAAAGCTCGCCCGGTTTTCCACTCTCGCCCTTATGAATACCACCGAGAATAACACCACATACCTCGCCACTTTCCATAGAGATAACCTCGCCACTGTCGGCATCGCAAATTCCGTGACCAAGCCCACCAAAAAGCCCTGTCTCAGGGTCTATAAAGGTTACCGTACCAAGCCCTGCTGCACCGTCACGAAGGGTAAGACCGAGTCTGTACTCTCCATTTTCAAAGCTTGGACGAATCTCAACAGCAAGCTCACTGCCCTGATGCAATGCACGAATGGTAAGGCTACTGCCACCCGATCTTTGCACCATGCGCTTTACGTCAGATGCACTGTGCACCTCTTCGCCGTTTACCGAAAGAATAATATCACCGTTTTTCAGCGCGGGAACACCATAGGAGTCGGTTACAGTAACGTATTTTTGCCTTATCTTAACGCCAAAAACCTCGCCACCGGGCAACAGAAGTATCTGCTCGTTATCCTTTTTCTCTTCGCCGAAGAACAACTCCCAGAAGCGAGAGCCAACCACAGTATCATCACTAAGCGCAGGGACGCATTCTTCTGCATGAGTACTGATCGACAATGGCGCAAAAATCGTATATATAATCAAAATGAAGCATAACGCTTTCATTCGCAGTTTTTTATTCATCATTTTTCCTCTATCCACCTCTTGATTTACTATGTATTAATTTGCACAAAAACAGATAAAGCTATGTGTAACAAAAAGAGGAAAAATTGCGTTTTTTATATATAAATATAAACTATTATTTACAAAAAGCAAAAAAATCTCCCGAGAAATCGGGAGATTTTTATTACAAGAATTACTTATTCTGATCCTTAAGGGCTGCTCTCTTCTGTGCCTGAAGTCTCTTACGGGAGGGGGTATCAAGGATAACCTTACGGAGTCTTATGGACTTAGGTGTTACCTCGATAAGCTCCTCATCGGTGATAAACTCGATCGCCTCCTCAAGAGAGAGCTGTCTGGGTGTGATAAGCGTAAGCTTTTCATCAGCACCGGTGGAACGCACTGCAGTAAGATGCTTCTCCTTACAAACGTTTACCTCAATGTCATCAGGCTTAGGATTCTCGCCAACGATCATACCCTCATATACAGGGGTGGCAGGACCGATGAACAGAGGACCTCTGTCCTGTGCCTGATAAAGACCGTAGGTGGTGGAAACACCCTTTTCCGATGCGACAAGAGAAGAAGTGAAACGTGTCTTGATCTCGCCACGGAAGGGCTCATAGCCTGCAAAAAGTGAGGAAATAAGACCCTCGCCTCTGGTATCGGTAAGCAACTCGGAGCGATAACCGAAGAGGCATCTGGTGGGTATTGTATAATAAAGCTTCTGGCGTCTGCCATGGAGCTGCATATCATCAAGAGTGCCCTTACGAGAGCCAAGCTTCTCCATTACCGATCCCATATATTCCTCAGGAACGTCGATAATTACCTTCTCGATAGGCTCACACTTAACGCCGTCAATCTCTTTGTACAGAACACGGGGGTTGGAGCAGCAGAGCTCATAGCCCTCACGGCGCATATTTTCAATAAGAATGGAAAGGTGCATCTCACCTCTGCCTGCTACACGGAAGGAATCGGTTGTATCACCGTCGGTAACACGGAGAGAAACGTCCTTAAGCAGCTCCTTATAGAGTCTTGCACGAAGGTGACGGGAGGTGACGAACTTACCCTCTTTACCTGCAAAAGGAGAGTCGTTTACCGAGAAGGTCATCTCCATCGTGGGCTCACCAACCTTAACAAACTCAAGGGGCTCGACCTTAGCAGGTGAGCAGACTGTATCACCGATGGATATATCCTCACAGCCCGAGAAGCAAATGATGTCACCAACCTGTGCCTCGGTTACGGGAACACGCTTAAGTCCGTCAAACTGATAGATTGAAACGATCTTCGCAGGACGGTTCTTGCTGTTGCCGTGGTAGTTACATACCACAACGCCCTGTCCCTGTTTTATCATACCACGCTCGATACGGCCGATACCGATACGTCCAACGAAATCGTTGTAGTCGATTGAGGAAACGAGAAGCTGGAGTGGCTCGTCCTCCTCACCGTCGGGAGCAGGCATATACTCGAGAATTGTATCAAGAAGGGGTGTAAGATCCTTACCGGGAGTGTGAGGATCAAAGGAAGCAGTACCTGCTCTGCCCGAGCAGAAGAGCATCGGAGAGTCAAGCTGCTCGTTTGTTGCGTCAAGCTCGAGAAGGAGCTCAAGCACCTCGTCACCGATCTCATCAAGACGGGCATCGGGACGGTCAACCTTATTCACAACAACGATAACACGGTGGTTCATAGCCAGTGCCTTTTCAAGCACGAAGCGAGTCTGGGGCATCGGGCCCTCTGCTGCGTCAACAAGAAGGATAACGCCGTTTACCATCTTAAGTATACGTTCAACCTCGCCACCGAAGTCAGCGTGGCCGGGAGTGTCGATAACGTTTATCTTAACCCCCTTATAGTGAATAGCAGTATTCTTCGCAAGAATGGTAATACCTCTCTCACGCTCGAGGTCGTTAGAGTCCATTACTCTTTCCTCGGTCTCCTGATTCTCACGGTAGATACCACCCTGGCGAAGCATCTCGTCAACAAGGGTCGTCTTTCCGTGGTCAACGTGAGCAATTATAGCAATATTTCTTAAATCGGTACGCTTCATATCAAAAGCCTTTCAATAGTAAAAATTATCAACCTAAATATTGTAGCACAACTCTCGACAAATTGCAATATTTTTTATAACGAAATGTATAAAAATCAAACCATAAAATTGTCAGTTTAGCACAAACACCGTTTTTTTGAGGTCTCGTTCAGATCAAACACTGCCTTTTTAGCCGTGAGGCGAAGGGTTTAGTACAGTACGAGATTAATCGACGAAGGCGTATAGGCATACGTCGAGGAGAGAAATTGAAGTAATGTGCTAAAGATTTCGCCTCACGGCAAAAATCAACTATGTTGTCCGTAGGTAAATCCCTCTCCATTTATCTCGTGCGCCTGCGATATGCTGACAAAAGCAGTCGGATCTATGCGCTTGATTACTCGCATAAGGTCGGCGTACTGGTTCATTGTAAAGGTAACAGAGAGAACGGTTTTCGACTCTCTTGAATATCCACCGTAGCCAACCAGCATAGTTGTGGTACGCCTTACCTCCTCGCGAATTGAAAGGTTAAGCTCCTCATATTTATCCGAGACGATCTGCGCTGTAAAGGCACGGTTGCCACCGATAAATATCTTATCGATAACGGCTGCAGCAAGCCAGGCAGAGATTACACCGAGAAGTGTGAGAACGAGATTTCCCTCTACAAACATACCGAACAGCACGATCGATGCATCAATGGCAAAGATAACGTCAGAGCTTTTCCACCTCTTAAACAGCTTGCAAATCATGAAGGCGATAACGTCCATACCACCGGTAGATCCACCACCTAAGAAGGTGAGCGCGCAACCCGTTCCTACACAAATACCACCGAAAAGCGCAGCGATAATAAGCGAAATGCTTGCATACTCAAGTCTTCCCGTCAGATCAAAGAAGCCACCGAGCACATCGGGACTAACAAGCATACCAAACAGATGGAAGCCTATGGGATAAAAAATTGTAGAGATTAGGGTTTTAACTGCAAAATCCCTACCGAGAAAGATAAGTCCAAGGAAGAACAGCACCCAAGTGATTGCAAAAACAAGTATGTCGGTAAAATCACCGAGAATAGGAATCACAACCTCGGGGGAATTGAATAAAGCGTTTATCGCAATAGACAGACCGGTTACGCCACCCGTAACCAACGCAAAGGGCTCCAAAAATATAGCGCATCCAAAGGAAAGCACCAGTGTGCCGAGAAGGACAAGCAAAAGATTCTTAAGCTGGAGCAAAAGCTCGGTTTTTGTTATTTTTATCTCAGGTTTCATAAGCGTCACCTTTCTCTTTTTAAAAAATAATATTCCCAAATATATATTTTACCACAAATACACGCACTTTTCAAGAAAAAGTGAATATTATTTTTTATTTTCAAAAAGCACCTTTAATAAGCAACATATCTATATAAAAAACGGCGAGAAAAGCCTCGCCGTTTTGGTTTTGTTTATCAGATAATTAATTCCTCTTCCTTTTTACCTAAAATAATCTGTCCTGTTGGCCTTATATAACCACAATATTGACAACATGTACGACCATTCATCATAGTAAACCTATGGTTTTCCGTCTTCATCAGTTTTCCACAAATGCAGTGAATTGTATGACTTATACTGTTAGAAGAACTGTACTCAAAGTGATGATTATCATGAGGTTGAATATCTATTTCATATCCACAAACGCATGTCACCATATGATTATTATTCGAAATTGATTCGTAGTTGTAGGCTGTATGGTTTTCAACAACAGAATAACTGCAACTCTTACAGCTCTTGATATGCGTTCCACCGGTTGAATCGGTATGAGTGTAGGAAGAACTGTGCCTCGTAATAACGGAATTTTTCACGCCACATTTGCATTCATCCCAATGATACAAATTATCATAGCCCTCGATAGAATAAGTATGGCTTAAATTTTCATTCCAAACCTCTATCGACTCCGAAAAATATGGTCCACTGTCAAATTCTCCACCACGATATCCGTAAATGACAGCGTATATTTTTTCACCTTCTTCACATTCTTCCATAACGCTCACCCATACCTCCTTGGGTACAGCACACGTGAAGCCTGTGTCCGATTCATTGTCATCATTTATTTTGTCAGTAATACCTATCCTGTTAAATTCGCTATCATAAAATGCAACTTGGAATTTATTGTTCGGATGGGTGCTACTACCATTAACATTGCAAAACAGCTTAAGCATTCCGTCTGCAGTCGTGCAGGGCAAGATCGTAGATAACATATGTGGAGAAATATTATGATTACTAAATATTATACCAATTTTTCCAATCAAATCGGGACGATCGTTTAATATGGTTTCAGAAAAATCTTGAAGGGTATACGTTCCGGTTTTTGTCGTTAAATCCCACCATTCTTCAACGTCTAATTCAATATCATCTCCTGATTCTGACTTATCATCATATAGATCCCATAAAAACGAGGTAACGGCATATTCTTGGGCTTCGCCGTTATAGTTGATAAAAGGGTCTGATTCGTATGAAGAATTTGAAAAGCTGTAAACCCCACTATAATCGTAGGAATATTTATGGCGTGCTATTTCTGCAAAAGCTTCTGCCCACGACTCTGACCAGGTTAATTGCATTTGAAAGGCTTTTCCAGAGTTTTCTTCAAAATGATTATCTGTTTTTTCATGAGAATAATCATCAATGGTGTCAGATACGGCTTGGATAAAATTGGATAAAAGTGAAAATTTACCGTCAAATATTTCCGGTATACGCGCAACTATTTGTCCCTTTACTGCATCACCGTAATTGCCCATTCTGTTTTCTACGTAATGTCCGTACTCATGAGTGGTTGTGGTGAATTTATCATAATTATTATATCCTATAAAGGAAATAGTATCAAAGCAAAAAGCTATTTCATTTGAGTAAAGCTTAGACTCCAGTTCCCCAAGTCCCATATTTTCCAAAATTTGTTTGGTGTCTCCCAAATAGAAAACATGCAACCTATTATCTTCATCTATTGGCATGCCCATATCTAATGCAAAGCGTTGACCAAGAACCATGCCTTGCTGAATATATGTCAATCTATAAGGCATACAGCCTTCATCCCTTTTTAACTTACGGCTAATATTAACTGTTCCTGAGGTAGTTGCAGAAATCGTTTCAAGGTGGGAATCGAAGTAATTAAAATGTTCACGAAATGGGTAACAAACGTCAAAGGTCATGCTTTCTGTATGTGTCCTGACGAACACATTTATAGAAGAATTAGGCAAAATACCTAATTCATCAGAATCAAGTATAAAGTAATAATAGCCGTTCTCGTCTGTAAATGTAGAGCTTATACAACTAGAGCCTAAAAACTGTTTTTTTCTAAGCTCAACCTTAGTAAACCTCATTGGAAGCACAGCGTTCTTGTCTGTTGTCCACGACATCCTTCCCCTTACCAAAATCTTTCCCTCAGAAAGATCCTCAGTGATTTCCGGAAAATCACCAAACGAGCAGTCAAAATCGTTTTCTGAGAAAGATTCAGATTGTTCCGAGTAAGCATCATGCCAAGCGTCAATAGTTATTAGATTATTATCAAACTTGTTCTGCATGTATTTATGCCATGCTGTATCATTAGAAGCTTCGCTTAGATAAATAGAATTATCATTTCTATATGTATATATTGTTTTATTGGCAACGGATACTCCGTTTGCCTGTGCCACAACTTCAAGAGTACCAAAATCTTCGGTTGCAATTATGGTATAGCTCGCAGTATTTGCAGCTTCATCTACAAAATTATCAACAATAGAAATGCCGTTTGTGTTCAAAACAAAAGAGTCGATATTTGTTTTATCAAACGTAATTGTAGTGGTTGGTGATGTAGGATTGATTGGATCGATGATCGCATAGGTTATTTCGGGAGAGGGGTTTTCTGCAGAATTGCTTAATACTTCTGTGGTTCCGGCAGAAGAATCATTTAACGCTACAGCCTCACTGGAACTTTCTACGTCTTCTGTTGAATATGCAACCGTTGGTATTCCAAATAAAATCTGAGTTAAAAAGCAAATTATTGCAATAACTTTTTTTATAATTTTCTCTTGTTTTTTCATTTTCTTTCTCCCTCTTTAATTTAAAATAACCTTATTGCCGTTTATTTTATAATCTAACGTTATGCTTGTATAAAAAGGTGTAAAATAATAAACGTCCATTTCTAAATTGTGGGCAAATTGAATAACATGAATACTTACAGAGTTAAGTGATGAACTAAAATATTCTGACGGTATAGTAAGCTTCTCTACGTGATTATAGTTAATATATCTACCGTTAGTTGTATATCCATAGTTCGTTTCATAAGATTCATCAAACGTAATGCGTTTATAAAGCAAAGCGTTAACTTTTTCATAGTCAAAAATGTAGGATTCATTTCCCAATTCAAAATCGAGCGAAAAATTACCTATATAAATTGCATAAAAATAATCATATTTAAGCGAGCCTGTATGTTTTTCTTTAGACTCTTCTAACGTTTCATCATCCAAGCAATAAAAGCAATAATAGAAATCTAAAGTAACGTCATTTATATCAAATTCATTTTTGGGAGATGTCAGCAAGGCATTCAGATCCTGATAACTTGGAAAACCAAGTCCCTCGTTTCCCCAGGTATACAATATCGGTTCGTCCTTCGTGTTTTCACGAATACAGCTTGTCAAGGATAGACCAAGCATCAATAACGCCAGCATAAGTGCTATCAGTTTTTTCATAATTTTCTCCTTATGTATTTTTCTTTTATTATATCACACGTCTTAATACCGTGTCAACATACATTATTAACCCATCGGACTATACCGCCTTTCTTTTTATTTTTTTCAAAAAAGCATAGCATACCTTACCTTATTTGAAAAAAGTTTACACAATATACTACTCTTTTTTTCTTCAAAATTCTTCAAATTTTCAAAAATTTATTGAATAAATTTAAAAAATCCCGATTTTTAATACCCGCCTATATATTAATATCCTTTTCGGGGGCAAAAGGGTTCACGAAAATTGATTTTTTTAAAAAATTTTCCCCTCTATATATTAATACGAAAAAAATGACGAAAAGGTTGCAAAAAAATAAAAAAAGTTCAAAAAAACGCAAGGCCGTCTGTCTGTCAGGACATAAGATTTGCGTTTTCTATCGGTATTAGCCGTTTTATTTAGTTTATATGGTTGCCAAGCTGATTTCTGCCCGCTATGGCTCTTGACATTTTAGAGACGGTGATATATAATTATTTATATAAAAGATTTAAAAAGGAATTTTAATATGGTAGAGATAAAGCCCCAGGATTTCAGATCCAAGATGACGAAAATATTCTCGCAGAACGGACTGTCGTCTTATTTGTCGATTGAGCGTGTTGAGCAGTTCTACAACCTTACTGTGCGTATGCTTACCGAAAACGAGAAGTATAACCTTACGGCTATTACCGACGTTGACAAGATAATTCTCAACCACTACGCCGACTGCGTTATTATGGCATCAAGGTTCAAGAAGGGGGCAAGCGTTATTGACGTTGGCTGTGGAGCAGGCTTTCCCTCTCTGCCACTGGCGATGGTGCGTCCCGATCTGAAAATTACGGCTATGGACTCTACTGCAAAGCGCGTAAACTACGTTAAGGAGACGGCAGAGCTACTTGGTCTTACCAACCTTACGGCAGTGACAATGCGTGCCGAGGACGGTGGAAAGGATCCCTTATACCGTGAGAGCTTTGACTACGCTACGGCAAGGGCAGTTGCAGAGATGCGCGTGCTGTGTGAGCTTACGCTTCCCTTCGTTAAGGTAGGTGGAAGGCTTATTGCTATGAAGGGAAAAAACGCCGAATTTGAGCTTTCATCTGCCAAGCGCGCTATTGCTACACTCGGTGGCAGAAACACCGTCTGTGAGAGTCTGACGCTTAGTGGCGAGGGTGAAACGCTGTCACATCCACTTATTATTATAGAGAAGAAGGAAAAGACCCCTGTAGGCTATCCCCGTCCCTTCGCACAGATTTCGAAAAAACCACTTTGACCCATGAATAGTAATATAAAAAGAGCAGACACATAGGATTTTACTCCTTTAGTGTTTGCTCTTTCTGCTTGTGTAAGAGTTCCCCGAAGCGAATATAATGAGCTTTAGGGGGTTCACGTATAAGGTCTTGGGCTTAGCCCATTTGCGTTTGAATAGTCAAATTCGATGCTCGCGCTGAATGGCGTTTTTAAAATTTTCTGCTAACAACATCATGCTATTTATTTTTTCTTTTTGAAAATGTTGATAATATCAAGTATTCTATGCCAGACAGCGCGTCTGTGCTCACCCTTATGTTTTTTATCAACCTGTTTATTAATAAGCTCTTTATCAAACTGCTCAAGGTCAATGTTTTTACCCTTCTCCTCACGCTCCAGATGCTCCTGATAGCTGTAAAGAGCAGTGTTTGCTACAAATTCGCATACCTCTGTGCTCTCAAACTCGCTCTTGTCGTGATTAAGCCAATCAAGCTCGGCAACGTAGCTGTCGTGAAGCATATTCCACAGTCTTTCCTTACCGTCTGCCCAAAGCAGATTATACAGCTTATAGCATCTGCCCGCAGAGAAGTTAAGATAGCCCTTCTTAAGTGGAATATACATTCCGTGATGCATAAGAAATTCACGTATCTTCTTATACACAATCGGAACCTGACCGTAATACTTTCGGAAAAGAATCGCTCTCGACTGCTCGGAGTATACTCGGTGATGAATAAGAATGCCCTCTATGCGCTCTACCCTCTCTGCAAGCGACATCACCGAGCATACAAAGTGTACGTCCTCAAATACATAGAGGTCTATATCAAAGCATATCTTCTTATCGGTGAGGAAGGAGGTACGGATAAGCTTGTTCCATACGTAGCCTGTAGTGCTGCTGAGAATATAGTCGGGATGCTCATTTTTTGAGGTAACACGATCCGGCGCAAATATAGAGCTGTGTGGCTCATCCTGTGGAATAGTATATTTACCGTCGGTATCGTTGTAGATATCAAATCTTGTTACGGCAACGTCAAGGTTGTCTCGCTCAGAAAGCTCATAAAGCGACTGAAGCAGAGTTGGCTCAAACATATCGTCTGCATCGAGGAATATGACGTATTTTCCACGCACAAGCCCAAGACCCTTGTTTCTCGCAACCGAAGGGCCGGCGTTGTTCTGTCTCAGCGAGATAATTCTACCGTCCTTCTTCTTAAAGCGCTCTATGATAGCACTGGAATTGTCTGTAGAACCATCGTCAACACATATAAGCTCAATATCGGTAAGCGTCTGCTTAAGCACGTCACCGATCGCACGGGCAAGATACTCGCCTGCATTGTATATTGGCATTACTACCGAAACCTTGATTTCGGACTCTATAATATTTTCTGTACTCATAATTATTTTTCCTTTATAAAAGATAAGTATATTTTACCATTTATATGCACAATTGTCAAGTATGAGAAGGTTAACCTCTTGCACGCTTTACTGCGCCAATTATTCCACCGATAAGAAAGCCTATAAACGCCGTAGCTGCGCCACCTATCATTGCCTCAACGCTGAAGGGATTAATTCTTTCAAAGGATATCATAATCATATTGGCAAGACTGAAGGTAAGATACTGTGCTGCCGAGTAAGAAAAGCCGATCAGAAGTGAACCGAAGATGCTGCCAAGGAGGTTGAAGCGTCGTATTGCAATAAAAATCGGGCAAAGCAGCCCTGCCAAGGGCAGAACACCGTAAAACGCAAGCAGCGAATAACCCATAGCGTCACGGCCGAGTCCGAGCCAAAAGGCACCGACCGTCAGTACCCATATAAGAAAATAGATCAGTCCGGCTTTACTTTTCTTTTTCATCTTTATTCTCCTTTATAACTAAAATTCTTTTTAATGTTCACTCTAATGTAAGGTGTTTTAATAAACATTCTCTATTAACGTGTAAGCTTATTTTAATTATAACGCCTGCGTGGACCTTTGTCAAGAAAAACTCGCCCGACAGCAACCTGTGCCACCGAGCGAGCCATATTTCAAAGCTTAATTTTTACAGTAGAATCTCCGTCCTCTACCTCGACGAGATAAAGCTTTTTATGTATTTTACGCATTCGACTTATAGTACGTCGTATCCTGCGCATAGATTTTGGGGTTAGTTCACTCATATCAATGCCCTTAATCTTAAATGTGCTTCGCTTGATTAACCAAAAGCTGAACGAGCTGAATATTAGCGAGGTCGGAATGAGAATGATAAACTTCTTCCCTTCTTCTTTAATGCTTATCTTCATCACTCCACCACAATTTCAACGTGATCCCCACCGTCATCAACCTCAACAAGCTTGCCGACCACACCCTGCTCTATCATGCATACGATCGCATTCCAATCAATATTCAGCCCGTTCAGCTTTTCGCCTCCCATGCTGCCGACCGAAATACCGGACTCAATAAATACCTTAATTAAAGGAAGAGGCAAATTAACACGTACTCGCTCGCCGTCAGAGCCGTTTACTATAATTCTAAGCACAAGTCTTTCAAAATCCTTTCTCTCGCCCTCAGGTACAAGTACAGCATCCTTCTGTTCCTCTTTTCCAGTAAGCAGCTCGTCAACAGTACACCCAAGCTTTTCTGCAAGAAGCGGAAGAGTCATTATATCAGGACATGAAACATCATTTTCCCATTTACTGACAGCCTGTGCAGAAACGCCCAGCATCTCGGCAAGCTCGTCCTGTTTAAGTCCTTTTGCTTTTCTCTTTTCTGCTATTCTTTCGCCAAGTGTTTTTTTCATTTCAATTCCTCTCAATCAATAATCATTTTGCCTCGAAGCATTTTCATTCTACACCGAGCAGGACAAAAAAAGAAGCGTCTAACGGTTGTTTTTGCTCAACTATTGGTTAATAAAACGCTAAACCGTTGTTTTAATGTAAATCATTGTTTGCATTTGCAAAAAAAGAGCCACAAACTGTGGCTCTTTTTCTATTTTTTTGACTTAATAAAGCCTGAATTTTAAATATCCGAATCCGAAATTACGAGAACCTCATCAGATGCAGGGAGGTAAAAATCATCATCCTCAGACTCAGCAGTAAAGCCTTGTGTAACCTCAGGCTCAAGATCAGCCTCGTCACTGCCATCGCCAGAATCCTCGATCTCAATAGCACGGTATTTGCCAAGACCTGTACCTGCAGGAATAAGCTTACCGATAATAACATTCTCCTTAAGGCCGAGAAGCTTATCCTTCTTACCTGCGATAGCAGCCTCGGTAAGAACTCTGGTGGTTTCCTGGAAGGAAGCAGCAGAGAGGAAGGACTCGGTCATAAGAGCTGCCTTGGTGATACCGAGAAGGAGGGGAGCACCCTCTGCCTTGCGAAGACTGATTTCGCCGGCCTCAATTCTTCTCTCGATTTCCTCGTTAGCCTCACGGAACTCGACAACATCAACCTTTGTACCAACGAGAAGGTCTGTGTCACCTGCATCCTCGATCTCAACCTTACGTGTCATCTGACGTGCGATACACTCAACGTGCTTATCGTTAATCTCAACGTCCTCACCACGGTACACCTTCTGTACCTCACGGATGATGTAATCATAAACTGCATCAATACCACTCATATGAAGAACGTCGGCAGGGTTAAGGAAGCCCTCTGTAAGCTGCTGACCACGAGTAATCTCCTGTCCGTTTTCAATAGCAACGCGCATGCCGAAGGGTATTTCGTATACAACGTCATCGGCAGCAGGAACACCGTTACCGTCAACGGCAGACTTAACGATTACCTTAGAAAGCTTCTTATCAGAAACGATCTCTGCAACACCCGAATACTCGGTAACAACAGCAGTCTTCTTGGGACGGCGAGCCTCGAAGAGCTCCTCAACTCTGGGAAGACCCTGGGTAATATCTGAACCTGCAACACCACCGGTATGGAAGGTTCTCATCGTAAGCTGTGTACCGGGCTCACCGATAGACTGTGCAGCGATAACACCGACAGCTTCACCGATTGCAACGGTTGTACCGTGTGCAAGGTCTGCACCGTAGCAGTGAGCACAAACGCCACGCTTAGCAAGACAACGAAGAATGGTACGGATCTCAACAGAGGTAATACCTGCACCTATGATATCGTTTGCCATATCCTCATCAATCATGGTGTTTGCGGGAACGATAAGTTCACCGGTCTCCTCGTTTACAACGTCGTTAACGGTGTATCTGCCCACAAGACGTTCGAAGAACTTCTCAACGACAACCTGACCCGAAACAATGTCAGAAACAACAAGACCACTCTTAGCACCACAGTCCTCCTCACGAACGATAACGTCCTGAGAAACGTCAACAAGACGACGGGTAAGGTAACCCGAGTCTGCAGTACGGAGCGCAGTATCCGAAAGCGACTTACGGGAGCCCTTAGCACCCATGAAGTACTCGAGCATTGTAAGACCCTCACGGAAGTTAGACTTAATGGGAATTTCGATAGTCTTACCGTTGGTAGCGAACATAAGTCCACGCATACCGGCAAGCTGTCTCATCTGCTTGATAGAACCACGGGCACCCGAGGTTGCAATCATGTTAAGCGAATTATACTTATCAAGGTTTGCGATAAGCGCATCGGTAACGGCGTTGGTGGTTCTGTCCCACACTGCAACTACCTGCTTGTAACGCTCTTCCTCGGAAAGCTCACCCCAAGCGCAGGAGTCGTTGATCTCATCAACCTCTCTGGATGCAGCCTCAAGAAGCTCCTTCTTCTGAGGAGGAATAGTCATATCGTAAACCGAAATGGAGAGCGAGCCACGGGTAGAATACTTATAACCCATAGACTTGATCTCGTCAAGAACCTTCGCAGCCTCGGCAAAGCCATGATACTTGATCGTAAGGTCTACGATCTCCTTAAGCTTCTTGGAGGTGGTAGCAAAGTTGATCTCAAGGCCGAATGGATCCACGCTTCTGTCAACGTAGCCCAAGTCCTGAGGAATTCTCTGGTTGAAGATAAGTCTACCGTAGGTAGCATCGATAAGTGCAGACTGCTCCACACCGTCGATAACCTTAGTAACTCTTACCTTAATTTTAGCGTGAATGCCGAGACGCTTGTTCTCATATGCCATCTCAACCTCGTTGAAATCGCGGAAAATTCTGCCCTCGCCCATCTCACCGGGATGATCTATAGTAAGATAGTAAGAACCAAGCACCATATCCTGAGAGGGAACGGTAACAGCCTTACCCGAAACGGGCTTAAGCAGGTTGTTTGCAGAGAGCATAAGGAATCTTGCCTCTGCCTGTGCCTCACTGGAAAGAGGAACGTGAACGGGCATCTGGTCACCGTCGAAGTCAGCGTTGAACGCAGGACATACAAGGGGGTGAAGCTTGATCGCTCTTCCCTCTACGAGAATAGGCTCGAATGCCTGAATGGAAAGACGGTGAAGGGTGGGCGCACGGTTAAGAAGAACGGGATGCTCCTTAATAACGTACTCAAGTGCGTCCCATACCTCGGGAGCTGCCTTATCAGCCTTCTTCTTCGCGTCTCTGATGGAGTTAGCCTTCTGAGTCTCGATAAGTCTCTTCATAACGAAGGGCTTGAAGAGCTCGAGAGCCATCTCCTTGGGAAGACCGCACTGGTAAATCTTAAGCTCGGGACCTACTACGATAACCGAACGGCCGGAGTAGTCAACACGCTTACCGAGCAGGTTCTGACGGAAACGTCCCTGCTTACCACGAAGGATCTCTGAAAGCGACTTAAGAGGACGGTTGGAGGCACCTGTAACAGCCTTACCTCTCTTACCGTTATCAA
>JAFTON010000108.1 GCA_017463765.1 Clostridia bacterium
AGAATCCAAAATGCTATCTGCCTTAGCCTCATCATCCTCCACCACAAGTGCTATTATGTACTGTGTTCTGATGATGGAAGGATACTTTTTCATTGCCTTCATAAATTTATTAAGCTCGGGTGTTATAAGAGAAGATACGTCTGCCGTAAGGTCAAGGCTGAGTCGGCAATAGATAAGGTCGCAGGTTAGCAGACTGCGATGAAGACCGATGATATTATAGTTACTGCTAAGGAGTGAGGATATCTGCTGCTCAGCCTCCTCAATCAAGCCACGGTCAAGGGTTCTTTGTGCCGAGAAAACAGCGAGAGATGCGCAGTGTACGTTCTGCATATCTGCTCCCTGTGGCAGTGTGAACCACTCATCAGGCATCTCCGAGACGCGTGCGCCCTCTGTCTGCGCAGCGTTCATCAGAAGCTGCTTTCGGAACGCCTCTGCTGCATCGGGATTTTTCGACAAGTGAAGAGCGTTCATACCGTCGTTTGCAACTCCACCTGCATTAAAAGGAATTCCGTTGGTTACAGCAACAAAGAAGGATAGAGCTGCACCTAAGAGAAATACGAGCGCAAGCAAAACATTATTCAAAGAGAGATAATAAAGAAGGGCAAAAACAGCAGCAAGAATCAGGTTAGCAATGACTCCACCAAGATTGTAGGTTATGATCTGAGACTTGCTCTCCTTCTCTGCCGGTGGTGTCATAAGGCATTGTCCACCCGTACCTGCAAGGCTGAATCTGCGAAGCTGTATTTTTCCATCCTGATTTATCCACATAAGGCTTCCGATACGGAATGAACAAAATCTGTAGCCCGAGATAAGACCGAATACAAGATGACCACCCTCATGAACAATAATCGAAATATAATAGGTAACAAGCACACCGATAATACCGAGAATCACTTCGGGAAAGCTGAAAAATCCCGACAAAAGTGTTACAGACAGTAAAAAACCGAAGCCTGCAGCACAGACAAGAATAATCAAACCAACTATTCCGTTGTATAAATTATTTCGTTTTTCTTTTTTCATAATTCATTCCTCCGATCAATCAAGTCCCGAAAAACCATTCTGCCTCAATACCTCATATACGGCAATGGCAACCGAGTTTGAAAGGTTAAGACAGCGAAGCGTCTTGCGCATTGGAATACGAAGGCATCTTTCGGCATTCTCATTAATTAGCTCCTTCGGAAGTCCAACCGACTCTCGCCCGAAGATCAGATAAACGTTCTCGGGATAGGTTACGTCAGCATAGCTGTGCGTTGCGTGCGCAGTGAAGAAATACATCGTAGCATTTTCGTTCTGCCTTAGAAAATCCTCGTAATTTTCATAATATGTAACATCCAGCTTATCCCAATAATCAAGTCCGGCACGCTTTAAGGTACGGTCGGATATCTCGAAGCCAATAGGCTTTATAATATGTAATCTCGCCCCCGTGACAGCACAGGTACGGGATATGTTCCCCGTATTCTGAGGTATTTCGGGTGAATACAGAACAACATTTATCATATTTTTTCCTCACCAGAATATTCTTATTTCTATTCTATCACAGTATCAAGAAAAATGCAATAGAAAGAATCGCTTCGGATAAAAAAGAATAAAAATAAATATTTTTTACAAATAAGTCTTTATTTTTCAGATTTAATGTGTTATAATAGATTGGTTAAATATGTTTCCATAGCGAAAGGATTTTAAAATGGGATTATTCAAATCGTTATTTAAAAGCTACAGCGAAAAGCAGATACAGAGATTGATGCCACTCGTTGATGCTACAGAGGCTCTCGCAGACAAGTTCAAGGCTATGAGCGATGCCGAGATGAGAGCGTATACAGATAAGCTTAAGGGTGATCTTGCAAACGGCAAGACACTTGATGATATTCTACCCGAGGCATTCGCCCTTGTAAGAGAGGCAGACGACAGAGTTCTCGGCAAGAGACCCTTCCGTGTACAGATTATCGGTGGTATACTTCTCCACCAGGGTCGAATCGCAGAGATGAAAACAGGTGAAGGTAAGACTCTTGTTGCCACGATGCCTGCATATCTTAATGCCCTCTCGGGAAAGGGTGTGCATATCGTTACGGTAAACGATTACCTTGCAAAGCGTGACTCCGACGAGATGGGCAGAGTGTACGGATTCCTTGGCCTCAAGACCGGTCTTATTGTTCACGGTCAGAACGGAAACGAAAAGCGCGAGGCATACGGTGCCGATATTACCTATGCAACCAATAACGAGCTTGGCTTCGACTATCTCCGTGACAATATGGTTATTTATAAGGAGCGAATGGTACAGCGCGGACATAATTTTGCTATTATCGACGAGGTGGACTCTATTCTTATAGACGAAGCGAGAACTCCCCTTATCATCTCGGGTCAGGGCTCAAAGTCTACCGATCTTTACGCTATGGCAGACAAGCTTGTAAGAACAATGTCTCGCCACGTTATTAAGGAGATGGATACAAAGCAGGACCTTGACGTTTACGACGAGGACTTTATTGTTGATGAAAAGGCGCGTACTGCCGTACTCACCCAGCACGGTATAGACAAGGCTGAGAAGTTCTTCGGAATAGAAAACCTTTCAGACCCCGAAAACACAAGCATTTACCACCACGTTAACGTTGCCATCAAGGCACACGGCGTTATGAAAAACGAGGTGGACTATATAGTTAAGGACGGTAACGTTCTTATTGTTGATACATTTACAGGCCGACTTATGCCCGGCAGACGTTATAACGATGGTCTGCACCAGGCTATTGAGGCAAAGGAAGGGGTTGACGTTCAGCGCGAGAGCCGTACTATTGCTACCATCACCTTCCAGAATTATTTCCGTATGTACGGAAAGCTGTCGGGTATGACCGGTACGGCGCTTACCGAAGAGGACGAGTTCAAGACGATCTATGTTCTTGACGTTGTTGAGGTTCCTACAAACAAGCCAATGATCAGAATCGACCGTAAGGACTCGGTATATGCCACCTATCAGGGCAAGGTCAGAGCAATTGTTAATCAGATCAGAGAATGCCGTGAAAAAGGTCAGCCTGTGCTTGTCGGTACCGTTTCTATCGAAAAATCCGAGGAGCTGTCGCTCGTTCTTAAGAAAGCAGGCATACCTCACACCGTTCTTAATGCAAAGCATCACGAAAAAGAGGCTGAGATCGTTGCCCAGGCAGGACGATACGGCAGTGTTACTATTTCCACCAACATGGCAGGACGTGGTACAGATATTATGCTTGGCGGTAATCCCGAATATATGGCTAAGTCGGATATGCGTAAGCAAGGCTTTGAAGAAGGACTTATCGCAATGGCAACCAGCTCAGCCCCCTCAGATGATGAGGCTGTAAACGAGGCAAGAGCTGTATTTGCCCAGCTTTATGCAAAGCACCGTGAGGCAATTGAGCCTGAGGCAAAGAGAGTTCGCGAGGCAGGTGGTCTGTTCATCCTCGGTACAGAGAGACACGAATCAAGACGTATTGACAACCAGCTGCGTGGACGTTCGGGCAGACAGGGAGATCCCGGTGAATCAAGATTCTACCTTTCTCTTGAGGATGATCTTATGCGTCTGTTCGGTTCCGACCGTATTGACAAAATTGCGGAGATGTGTAAAAAGCTCGGTCTTGACGAGGAGACTGCCATAGACGATAAGCTTCTGTCGGGAGTAATTGAGAGCGCACAGAAAAAGCTTGAGGACAACAACTTCCAGCGCAGAAAGAACGTGCTTACCTACGACGACGTTATGAACCAGCAGAGAAACGTTATTTATCAGCAGCGTCAGGAGGTGCTGATGAACGACGATATTCAGGACAAGATCATTTCTATGATCAGGCAGTCGGTTGAGGAGACCTTCGACTTCTGCTTCGGTCTCGACACTCCCGAGGACTGGAACTTCGACGAGTTCAAGAACCATTACCTAGGTTGCCTTACCGATAGCAAGGGCTTTGTATATACCCCCGAGGAGCTTCACAGCATTGATAAAGCTGCATGGAAGGAAGAGCTTGTCGAGCGTGCGATGGAGATATACAGATCTAAAGACGAGCTGTTCAATGGTATTTCCAACAACGGAGTCAACGCTATGCGTGAGGTTGAGAAGGTTATTCTGCTTCAGAACGTAGACAAGAAGTGGATGGATCACCTTGAGGTTATGGATGAGCTTAAGGAATACGTCGGACTTAATTCCTACGCTCAGAGAGATCCCGTAGCAATGTTCCGTATTCAGGGCGCAGATATATTCGATCAGATGGTTGACGATATCAAGGAGGATACCGTAAGACAGATCCTCACCGTTATTCCCAGACCTCAGGCTACCGAGAGAGTTCAGGTTGCAAAGCCTACCTCAACAGGTCACGGTGATAAGCCTATTGTCAGAAAGCCTGTCGTAAAGACTGTCAGAGTCGGTAGAAATGATCCCTGCCCTTGCGGAAGCGGTAAAAAATACAAGAAGTGCTGTGGCCAGAATCAGGTTGCAGACAGAGACTAAGCATTTATGATAAGGGCAGGACATAACCTGCCCTTAAGAAAGGAAAGGTCATTTATGGCTAATTCAAAATACGCTAAGCTGATTGCAACAGCCACCACGGTATTATGTATACTGCTTGGCGTTATGTTTATCGTTTGCTGTGTACATCTATACTTTACAGGTGGGGCTCAGCCCTATTCGAGAGAGCGTGTCGGTGATTATCTGATAATTCTCGCCGTTCCCTCATTTTTAACCCTCGCTCTGGTTGTTATCGGCATTGTTTTCAACGTTGTGAACGGCAAGAGTGACGTAGAGCCGACTGCAAGAACAAGCAGCGAGTTGCTCGAAAGCTTTACAAAAAAATTTGATCCCAAGGACTTTCCCGAGGAGATAAAGGCAAAGTCGGATATGGAAAGAGACAAGCGACAGGTTTACAGCTGGCTTGCCTTCGATATATCCTTCCTTCTGTTTTTGCTTGCTGTCCTTTATTTTGACTTTTTCACAAGCTTCAGTATAGATAATCTCAACGGCGACGTTGTTCGCGCACTTATGGGTATTCTTCCTCTTGCAATACTTGCTGTGGCAGTACATATTCCAAAGGCATATCTTATTGAGAAAAGCTGCCAAAGGGAGCTTGAAATTCTGAAGAATTCCATTAAAGAAAACGGCGCACCTCGTGTCAACAAAACCGAAGACTCAAAAAATGGCGTTGATTATGCTCTTATCGGAAGATACCTGATTGTTGGAGCTGCAGTTGCTCTTGTTATACTCGGTATATTTAACGGTGGCATGGGTGACGTGCTTGACAAGGCTGTAAAAATCTGTACGGAGTGTATAGGACTTGGCTGATATGAAAAACGTGATTTTAAAAATAAAGAATTGGTGGGCTGCCCACGCACCCACAAAGAGAAGGCTCATTCAGCTTTACTCTGCCCTGTTATTTAACTCTTATCTTAAGGGTTATATCACGGGAGATATTTTCAAGGGTATGTCAAAAAACCTTTGCACACCCGGTCTTAACTGTTACTCCTGTCCCGGCGCTGTAACGAGCTGCCCACTCGGAGCATTACAGAATTCATTCTCATCCTCGGGTAAGACAGCACCTTACTATATGCTCGGAATAATCATGCTTTACGGTATTATCTTTGGCAGATGGATATGTGGCTGGCTCTGTCCCTTCGGTCTTATTCAGGATCTGTTACATAAGATTAAAACCCCCAAGCTGAAAAAGAGCCGTTTTACTCGCGTGCTTTCATTCTTTAAGTACGTACTTCTTGTACTGTTTGTAGTTGTTCTGCCCCTTATCTATATGCTGCACGATTTCCCTCTCCCTGCGTTCTGCAAATATATTTGTCCTGCCGGAACTATCGGGGGCGCAATCGGTCTGCTGATCAATCCCGGAAACGAGGGTATGTTCGGTATGCTCGGCCCACTGTTTACCTGGAAATTTGCTCTGGCTGTCAGCTTCGTTGTGGGAATGATATTCGTCTACAGGCTGTTCTGCCGTTTCATCTGCCCTCTCGGCGCGCTCTACGGCTTCTTTAATAAGTTCTCGCTCTTCGGAATCACTCTTGATAAGAGCAAGTGTATAAGCTGTGGAAAGTGCATCAGCGTCTGTGAGATGGATATACATCACGTAGGCGACCACGAATGTATAAGCTGTGGTAAGTGTGTGGGTGTTTGTCCCACCAAGGCTATCAGCTACAAGGGCTCTAAGATTATTTTGCCTGACAGTGAGATTGAGTCTGCCAAGACCGAGGAGGAAAAAGCTGCAGTCGAGGTTAAGCGTGAAAAGAGAGTCAAGCTTGCATCAAGGATTACTGCACTTGTTCTCAGCGCTGTACTTTTATTCTCGCTGGTTTACTTAAACTTTTTCTATGATGACGGCACGAATATCGATCCCGATCAGGGAGTCGGAGATACCGATGAGGATAGTGGTGATACGGAAGATGATAACAGCATTCCTACGGGTAGCAAGATCGGCAACAAATGCCCAAGCTATGATCTTGAGCTCGTAAACGGAAGTGGAACGGTAAATATCAAGGAATTCCGAGGAAAGATTGTTATTATAAACTTCTGGGGTGTATGGTGTGGTCCCTGCAAGCAGGAGCTGCCCGATTTCGATGACGTAGCAAACGAATACGACGGTGAGGTTGTGGTTCTTACCATTCACACGGTAACCAATAAAGCATCGGCTCCCGAGTACATACAAACTCATTTCCCAAGCTCGAAAATGCTGTTTGCATACGACGTTCCTCTTACCTCGGAAAAGGATATGTACTTCCATCTGCTCGGTGGTAAATCTGCATATCCCAGAACCCTTGTTCTCGACGAAAAGGGTGTTATTCAGGCTATTTTCGACGGTAAGGCAACTCATAGTCAGCTTATCGACTCCATCGAAGCAATCAGATCGGAGTCTGCTGATACACAATAAAATACAGCAAAAAATGACGGAAGCAATTTCCGTCATTTTTTGTTTACACCGGTTCTGCCACCATCGTTATAGTAGATCATGCTGCCGGGTTCAACCGAATGGGTGAGCCAGACGTTACCACCGATTACAGATCCGTCACCAATAACCGTGTCGCCACCGAGAATTGTTGCGCCTGCGTAAATAACACATCTGTTTCCGATTGTGGGATGGCGTTTTCCTCCCGCCCTGCCACGGCTTGTGTGAGAAATACTTTTTGCCCCGATTGTAACGCCCTGATATATCTTTACTTTATTTCCGATTACTGCCGTCTCACCTATTACGATTCCCGTACCGTGATCAATACAAAGACCGTCTCCTATCTCAGCGCCCGGGTGAATATCTATGCCAGTCATCTTGTGAGCATATTCGCTTATCATCCTGGGAAGATAAGGTATACTTCTCTTGTACAGCAGATGAGCTATACGGTGCGCCGTAACAGCAAAAAAACCGGGATAGCAAAGCATAATTTCCTCCACCGAGCTTGCTGCAGGATCACCTTCAAAAATTGAGAGAGCGTCAGATATGAGTGTTGCTTTCACGTCGGGAAGCTGCTCAAGGATTTCATAAGCCATACGCCACGACTCGCTCTCGGAGAGGTAGTTTCTGCAATAATCGTAAATCAGAATGCAAAGCTGCTCTGCCACGCCCAGCCTATCCTCCCTTCCTTTTTCGATAGAATAAATCTGTGGCAAAAGGAGCTGCTTTGAAAGTCGGAGGATATCCTCGGGTGCCGTGGGTGGAGGAAGGAAGAAATCCGATTTAGCGAAAAGACCAACTGATATATTGTTTAGTCCTTCGGTAAGTTTTCTTAACCTATTGTTATCAATCATTTATTTCTCCTTATAGGTATATTTTTCCGTTTCAGATTAAAAAACGGCTGATTTTGTAAAGATTTGTTAAAATATTTTGAAAAATATAGGCTTTTTAAATAAAATGTGTGTTGATTTTTTATTATTTATGTGGTATAATTTTACTTGTAAAAAGCTGTAAAAACGTAAATTGGTCGGAAAAAGCCGTAGCACAGGCAAAAATGTGTTTCAGGTGGTCGGTCGGCGACCTTATCCGACGGAAAGGTACGGTATTCAATGGGCAAGAGTATATACACCTACTACAAGGAACGTCTTATTGAAATAGGTGGAAAAAACAAGTGCTTGTATTTAAAGAATATTTCGAGAAAAAACTCTTATGATATCGGTCGTATTTTTGAAGGACGCGAGGATAAGGTAGCAGAGCTGCTGAAATTCCTGTGGACTGCAGGAAAGGAGCCGCTTTCTCTCATTCGCCGTGAGGAGACCCATGAGCTTATGGGTAATCTGGGAATTGTGGAGGAGCCCGAAACATCAGCAGAATCCGTCAGCTCTGCAGAGGAATATGAAAAGGCAGAAAAGAAGCGCAAGAGAAAGATTACCTCCGAGCAAACCAAGCTTATTGAAGCCGAGGTTGCAAAGATCAAGGAGATAAAGCGCGAGGTTGAGGAAATCGAGCGTGAAACCGGTAAATACGAGCTGTATATAGGTTATCCCTTCGTTTTCGGCTCTATTCCACAGGGGCCCACCAAGACGCTTATCAAAGCGCCTCTTATGCTCTTCCCCGTCAAGATAGATATACTTGACGACGAGACGGTGGATATTCGCTTCAACGGAACCGAGAAGATTCAGATAAACAAGGCGCTGATTCTCGCATATGCGCAATCCAAGAAGATAAATATAGACGAGCTTGAAACCGAGTTTGATGACCTTTCATCCTTCAGAAGTCTTCTGTCGGTTATTCAGCATCTCGGTCATGCGAGAATAAGAATTGAATGCAAGGCATCGAAGTATATATATAATTATGCAAGATTCAAGGAGCCCGATCCCACGAAGAGCGAGCTTTCCGTAAGATATGCAGCCGTGCTCGGCAGATTTCCCATCTCGAACTCTGTATACGGTGATTACACCGTTCTTGAAAAGAAGAAGCTTACCAACGACGCTATCGACGAGCTGCTTCGTACGGGAGGTCAGTTTGGCAAAAAGAGACTGATGCTCATTGATAAAATCAGGAAAAGCGGCAAACCACTTCGCGCAAGGAGACTGCCCCCCAAGTCCAGCTATATTGTAAAAATGCTTGACTATGCACAGTCGGAGGTTGTCAAGAAGGTTGACCAGATGGGTAACATGGTTATCTACGGTCCTCCCGGTACAGGTAAATCGCAGACTATCGTTAATATAATCACAGACGCACTGTCTAAAAAGAAGCGTGTGCTTGTCGTTTCACAGAAGAAGGCTGCACTCGACGTAGTATTCTCACGTCTCGGTACGCTTAACGACAAGGCGATGTATATAAACGATGAGGGCAAGGAAAAGCATGCCTTCTATGAAAGATGCTATGAGGCTCATAAGAGAGCCGACACAGACCGTCACATTAACGTACAGGGTCTTGTTGACGAGTATGCAGAGCTGCAGGCAAGGATAGATCAGGAGGAAAAAACTCTTGAGGACATCTATCACCTGCTTAACGACAAGCGCCCCTTCGGTCTGTCGCTGTCCGAGATGTATTCCTCGTCCTATATGCTGCAGAAAAACTCATCGGAGTATGCTGCATATCTCAAAATGATTGAGTACAAGAACGTCATGGCTCTCAGCTACAAGGAGCTGTCCGACGCGATGTTTACAATCAAGGCGCATAATATTACCGAGACCTACTACTCCTTCGTTCAGGCGAAGGAAAAAAATCCCATAATTGACAGCATGCGCCAGGATATCGAGATCCCCACCATTGCCGAGGTAAAGGCAAAGCTTACAGAAATCCAGAAATCGCGCAAGGGATTCTTCAATATAACCAAATATCCTTACACAAGGCAGGTGCTTGCGCACTATGCGCTGCTTGACAACCCTGCAGCTCTCCACGCTCTCGCAAAGATGGAATGCAGGCTGGAAAACCCGAACCCCCTGTTCAGAGGAATCAAATCAAAGCACGTCGAGCAGAAGATGAAGGAAACGCTTATTGCAATAGGCGAGTTCGTTAAGGAATACGACTGTCTTTATAAGGTAATGACAAAGGACGGCTATATCTCGGTTATTGATAATATTCTGAGAGGAAACACTGCATATATCAAGCTTGTGCACGAGGCACTTGACAATTATATTGCTCAGCGTGACGTAAGCATGCTGCTTGCCACTCTTGATAAGAATATGCTGGATATCCTCAACTTCGCCTACGAGGCAAGCAGGAATTATCCCAACTATCTTGAGATAATCGACAAGATTCCCGTAATCCGTATGTACCACGAGCTTATTGTCTGTGAGGACAAGCTTAAGGACGAGCTTGCGAAGATAGTTGACTTCCCCAACGTTACTGCAAGAATATACAGGCTTAAGGAAGCCCAGCTTTCAGTATCGCAGAAGCTGTGTCAGGGCATGGTAAGCCGTGAGTATCAGGAACTTTACGCAAACGCAGAGAACGCAAAGGATTATCTGTATCAGATATCCAAGGACAAGAAGCACTGGTCCATCAGAAAAGCTATGGAGGTTTACGGCAACTTTATCTTCTCGCTGTTCCCCTGTTGGCTGCTCTCTCCGGAGAACGTTTCTTCCCTTCTCCCTCTCGAAAAGAATCTGTTTGATGTAGTGATCTTTGACGAGGCATCTCAGGTATTTATCGAGAGCACAATTCCTACGATCTACCGCGGTAAGAATATTGTCGTTGCCGGAGATGCAAAGCAGCTTCGTCCCTCGGCTACCTTCATGAAGCGCTATCTGGGTGCCGATATTGAGAATATGGACGATCCCTCGGTACAGGCTGCACTTGAGGTTGAGAGTCTGCTCGACCTTGCCGTAGCCAGATACAACAGCGCTAATCTTACCTACCATTACAGAAGCCGTCATCAAGAGCTTATCGACTTCTCAAACTGTGCTTTCTACTCGGGTGGACTTCAGGTTGCGCCCAACATTTACACGGCGCAGAGCGCGAAGCCTATGGAGAGATACAAGGTGGCAGGTAAATGGGAAGGCAGAAAGAATATTGTCGAGGCGAAGAAAATCGTCGAGATAGTAAAGGATATTCTTGCCACAAGAAAGAATAACGAAAGCATAGGTATCATCACCTTTAACAGTGATCAGCAGACCTGTATTGCCGATGCAATAGATAAGGAAGCGCAAAAGGACAGCAAGTTCCGTGCCGATATTGCAAAGGAAAAGACAAGAATGGACGGTGGCGAGGACACCGGTCTGTTTATCAAGAACCTTGAAAACGTTCAGGGTGATGAGAGAGATATTATCATCTTCTCAATCGGATATGCGCCAAACGAGCTTGGCAGAGTATATACAAACTTCGGTTCCCTGTCGGCAGAGGGAGGTGAAAACCGTCTTAACGTTGCAATTACGAGAGCCAAGACCAAGATTATCGTAGTCACAAGCATCGAGCCCGAGGATCTTAAGGTTGACGGATCGAAAAACCAGGGTCCCAAGCTGCTGCGTGATTACCTTGCATACGTAAGATCTGTATCCGAGGGTGATGCAAGAAATGCAAGAGCTATTCTTGACGGTCTCACTCCCACCGATTCGGGTGCAGAGAGATCGCTGCTCAGCGCGATGCCCACCATTGAGGAGCAGATGAAGGAACGTATCGAAAAGCTGGGATACAAGGTTGATATCGGTCTCGGAAACAAGAACAACCGTATTTCGCTCGCCGTCTATGACGACAGCACCGACACATACCTTGTGGGCGTCGAGCTTGATAAGGACGCCTTCGCAGCCTCCTCCTCTGCAATGGAGAGAGACGTGTATAAGCCTAAGTTCCTCGAGGGACGTGGATGGAAGATTATCCGAGTATGGAGCCGTGACTGGTGGCTGTCACCTGCAAGGGTGGTTCGCTCGATTGTCAATGCTGCAGAAAAGAACCGTACACAAGGCAAGCCCCCGAAGCCTGTAGGTAAATCTATGCCGTCAGAGGACTCGGGTGAGGAATAATTCTCCTTTTTCTGCCTACTTTTTACATTTATATGAAAAAAGTAGTAAAAGGTTCTTGAATTATTCAAAAATATAGTGTATTATATATTATGAAAAAAATAAAAAACAGGAGATATTCCAATGAACTATTTAGCATTTCTTCTTGAAACCGCGGCAGATGGCGCGGGTGACACTCCGGTAGCAAATCCATGGGCAGGCATGGCTATGCCCATCTTCATGATCCTTGCACTTGTGGTAATGTGGTGGCTTACATCCCGTTCCCAGAAGAAGAGAGATCAGGAAGCGCAGGATATGCGTGATTCCCTCCAGGTTGGTGATGAGGTTACTACCATCGGTGGTATTATCGGTAAGGTTGTTTCCATCAAGGAAGAGACCTTTGTGCTTGAGACCACCAAGGAAAAGACCCACATCAGATTCCTTAAGGGTGCGATCAGAAGCGTTGACGTTAGAATTGCAGACGTTACAGCAGCTTCTGCAGAGCCTAAGGATGAGGCTGCAGAGCAGCCTGCAGAGGAGCAGCCCAAGAAAAAGTTCAGCTTCTTCAAGAAAAAGTAATAAAAGAAAAGTCCTCCGAATAAGATTAATCAGACTTGTTCGGAGGTTTTCTTATGCATAAAAGAAAAAGAGTCAATTCGGGTGGAGTGGCTGAAAGCTTTGCTATCTGTCTCGGTATTTCCACCCTGCTTATAATACTGTTTTCGGTTATCTCGGCAGTGATCGCATATATGCTTGATGATCCGACGGAGCATATCGGGTTATTCTCGCTCGCCTCAATGATTCTTGCCGGGGTGGTCGGTGGAATAAGCTGTGCGAGGATAAAGGGAGACGGTGGCGTTCGGTTTGCAGCGCTGGTGGCTCTGGCAATAGTGCTTTTAATGCTGCTGATAAACGTTATTCTTTCGGAAGGAAGGGTTTCGGGTGCAGCCTTTATGAATTACGGCTGCTATATGGGCATTTATTCCCTGTCGGCATTTCTCGGCAAAAAGACCGATAAGCACAGAAAGCATAAATAAACAAAGGCTTGCTACCTGCATATTAACAGGCAGTAAGCCATTTTTTTATTTTTTGATTTCAAGACGGTCGATGTAATAAGGCAACGCCTGCTCAAAATTAACGCCGTAGGTGCGTCGGTCCTCGTCTGCCATAGTAAGTCTTATACATTCAAGAGTATAGTCAACGGCTACGCTGAGAGCGCTCTCTGTGGTATGTCCACGCATAAGCGCACCGAGGGTGGCAGAGGCAAAGATATCTCCCGTACCGTGATAAGCTACGGGAAGTCTGTCATTGAAACAAGAAAAATAACTGTCGGTGGTGCTGTCGTAGGAATAGGCTCCAAGCTTTGACGGATCAAAGGAAATACCGGTAAGCGCAGCACGCTTTGCACCGAGAGCAGTGAGCTGCTTTAAAATTTTGCGTATGTATTCCTCGTCATAATCCTCGGTATAAGGGATTCCAAGCATAAAGCATGCCTCGGTAAGATTGGGAACGATAAGATCAGCCTTGCCACACAGCCCTGCCATCGCCTTAGCAAATTCGGGTGTAAAGCCCTTATACAGCTTACCGTTATCAGCCATGCAAGGGTCTATCACAACCATACATTTCTCGGTTTTATGACGGTCAATAAGCTCGGAAACCAATCCAAGCTGACGGAATGAGCCAAGATAGCCTGTATATATTGCGTCAAAGTCCAGTTCAAGCTCTGAGAAGGTTTTTGAAATACCCTCAATCTCGTCGGTGAGATCACAGAAGGTGAACTTCGGGAATGCAGTGTGAGTTGAGAGGACGGCAGTAGGAAGCACGCCTGCCTCAACTCCTGCAGCAGAGATTATGGGCAGAGCGACAGTAAGCGAGCATCTGCCTACGCAGGAAATATCCTGCACCGTAAGAATTCTTTTCATATATTTCCCCTTTAATTTAATTATAATTTTTTTATCTTTATATCTGCACCGAGGGCGCAGAGCTTTTCTTCAAGTCCTTCATATCCACGAAGGATGGTTTCTGCCGAGTATATTTCACTCTGCCCCTCGGCTGCAAGGGCGCAGATAAGAGCTGCCATTCCACCACGAAGATCGGGAGCCGAGCTTATCCCATTTCTGATTTCGGATTTGAAAATCAATGCCCGATTATCATTTACGGTTGATTTTACACCGAAGGGGGAAAGTGAGCTAAGGTAGCCGAAGCGTGTGGGCCAGACGTTGTCTGTAATCTCGCCACCACGTTGATGAGCCATAAGTGGTGCGAGCAGTGGCTGAAGATCGGTAGGAAAGCCGGGATACGGAGCAGTGGTAACCGAAAAATATCTGCCATCATCGATTGAGCCGTAAAGACTACCGTCCGAAAAACAAATCTTCGCACCCAGTGAAGAAAATGCGTCAAGGGACGCTTTCATATCAAATAGTGGGCTCTTAAGTATCCTGACGTTACCGTCGGTCATAAGCGAAAGCGCAAGATAGCTGCCCGCCTCGATCATGTCCCCAATAACACTGATGCTTCCTCCGTGAAGGCTTCTGCCACTTATCCGTATTTCCCTGTCGTGACGTGTGATTGATGCACCACAGGAATTAAGAAACGAAATAAGCGAGTCTATATGAGGCTCGACAGCGCAGCCGGAAATAACCGTCTCACCGTCTGCTGTAGCAGCGAGAAGAACAGCGTTAACGGTTGCACCGACCGATGCCTTACGAAATTCAATCACCGAGCCGTGAGGACTGTCACATACAAGAGCATCCCCATCCATTCTCGCACCAAGCTTCATAAAGGCGTCTATATGCATGTCGATTGGCCTTAAAGAAAAATTACAGCCACCGAAGGACATAACCGGACATCTGCCGAAGCGTGAAAGACAAGCACCGAGAAGATAGGTGGAAGCACGTATTTTTTTAACCAAATCCACATCGGGATCAACGTATCTGAGCCGTCGGGTATCTATCATGGTTTTGTTGCCCTCTCTTTCGATCAGAGCACCAAAGGATTCAAGCAAAGAAAGCGCGATTTTCACGTCACCGATATCGGGGAGATTTTCGATCTCAGAAATGCCTTTTGTTAAAATACAAGCGAAAATTATAGGCAGAGCTGCATTTTTCGATCCACTGACAGATATTTCGCCGCTTAATCGCTTGCCACCGTTCACAATTATCTTCTTCATAACATCCCCCGAAAAAGTAGATGTTACATATTATTCAAAAGACGGCTTTAAGTTACCTTTCGGTATATCTGTAAGCAAGGACAAGCTCAACAACGCGACTGTAGCTTACTATACCACCACTGCCACTTGATTCAAGATAAAAATCATTTATCCACTCCGAGATATCCTCAATTATGGTATCTCCGTATTTCTCGCTGACTGCGTTTGCAGCACGGATATCTGTCTTAACCGAGTCGGAGAGCTCTCCCACGATCTCAAAATAGGCATCTCTGTCTGTTCTGTAAAGCGCAGAAGTAAAGTAGCTGTAAATATTAAGAGCTGCGCTGTATCGAAGTGAAGGATCATCAGAATTTGAAAGAAGGATATAGGCTACAAAATTAGCCTCGTTTTCACGCAGGATACCACGCTGATGAGACATCTCGTGAGCTGTGGTAAAGAGTGTAACGTAGTCGGGATAATAGGTATTAACGTTTGCCTCACCGGTAACGTAGGAGTATATTCCTGTTATGCCGAGATAGGACATTGCCCAGCCTGACATAACTCCTTTTGCATTGCTATCATACCCCGAAGGAAGTCGGTATTTTTCGGCAAATTCAGTGTATGCCAAAGAAACCTTGTCACTGATCTCCGGATAGGAATAGCCGTGTGTGAATACACCGTTTTCATCTCTCGGTACACTGTCTGTAAGCTCGTTCAGTTCCTCAACAAGATCACGCAGGGTTTCGGTAAGATTATCCTTGGTTACCTCCACCTCCGAGAGCCCCATCTTCTCATCAAGCGGGGTTGTATTGTGAGCAATACCAAGAGCCAGAAGATGACCGGAATATATCAACAAAACGACTGCGACAAAATTAATAATAAATCTTGTTCTTAACCTGAAATCAGAGAACACCTTGATTGCCCTGCGAACAACGAAAAAGATGATCAAAGGCAAGCAGATGATAAGAAGCTCGAAAAGCGAAAATGGAAATAAATCGCCAATCGATGCCATAACCCGTCGGAATCCGTGCGAAAGTGTACTGTTAATAAAATCAGCAAAGCTGTAAGAAAGGTCAGAAAATAAATAGAGTATTCCGATGATGAAAAATATAATGACAGACAGAGTGGCAAACGTGGAGATAAGTTTTTTTCTTTCCTTTTGCATTATTCACCTTTCATTTTGTTTATTGTTTACATTATTTTTTAAAAATAATCTACCTTTAAAAATTACTTTTTACCGTAAAGGATCTGAATATTCCTCTCCACGGTCTTCCTTTTACGCCAGGCGAACGCACGCTTCGAAAATTCCTCGTCGCTCATACCGTCCAGTATTTCTGCAGTAAGATGAGGAATTCGGTCACGGTGGAAGAACTCTATGGGAGTAGAAATCGGATTACGGTTATGTGGGCAGGAGGTCTGACAAAGATCACAACCCCAGAGGGTGTTGCAGTTACGCATAAGCTGCTTTTCCTCCTCGGTAAGCTCACACTTGCGCTGTGTGATGGCAGAAAGGCAGTCACTTCCCTCGGAACGCAGAATACCCGTAGGACAAGCACGCTTGCATGCGCCGCATTTTTCACAGGTTCTGACAGGTCGGGGAGAGACTGCACCAAGCAGGGTGGGATCAATGTCCGTAACGGTGTCGGCAATAAAGATATAACTGCCGTACTTCTCGTTAATAATAAGACCGTTGTCACCTGCTATACCGAGCCCGGAAATAAGCGCAGCATGACGCTCGTCAATAGGACTGTGGTCACCGTAACCACGGATATTTGCAGACGGAAAGTGGGTCTTCAAGACAGCTTCAAGCGCCAGGTTCACCTCTGCTATTGCAAGATGATAATCAAGAGAGGTTGCATAGCGCGAAAGATTTACGCTCTCGCCGGAATAGTATGGCAAAAGATAAATAATAACGCTCTCAGGCACAAAGCCCTGTCGGTCGACAATACGGCTGTTTATCTCCCTGCAATCCTCATATGAGAGAACCGAAAAGTATTCAATATTCTGTGATAAAAAAAACTCTTCAAGCCGTTTCTTCATTACGTCTAACCAATCCTAATATTTCTTTTTTTCATTATACATCAGCGTTTTTCAAATTGCAAGATATTTCTTGACTTTATTTAAAAATAATGATATAATATTTAAGTAATTTTTATACTGAGGTTATTGTATGAATATTTTTCGTGACGGTCTTCTCGTAAGACTTATAAATGAATTCGGAATCAGTAACAGCTCCACCGAGTTCTATCTTTTAACTTTCGGATTTGTGTTTCTTTGTGTAGTAGTATCCTACTTTCTCGGCAGTCTGAGCTCGGCAATTATCGTTTCACGGGCGCTTTATAAGGAGGATATCCGTACTCACGGAAGTGGCAACGCAGGTCTTACCAATATGCTGCGCACCTACGGTAAGGGAGCTGCAGCTCTGACGCTTGTTGGAGATATGGCAAAAACTGCCATTGCAGTTCTGTTCACTGCCCTGCTCTTCGGCTTCTCATACAGAAACGGAATCAGCCTGAGTGGTGTATGCTACCTTTCGGGGCTTTGCGCAGTGCTCGGTCACGTTTATCCCATCTTCTACGGCTTCAAGGGTGGCAAGGGCGTGCTTGTTACTGCCACCATGGCACTTATGCTTACTCCTGCAGTATTCGGAATACTGATAACTCTGTTTATTATTATTGTAGCGATTACCGGCTTTGTTTCACTTGGCTCTGTTATCGTTGCATCTCTGTTCCCTGTGGCAGTATGTCTTTACTCCTATTTTCTCGGTGGAAGCATTCCTCTGTTTACCGTAATCTGTACCGTATTTCTTGGTGCATTTGTGGTCTGGTGTCACAGAACCAATATCGGAAGGCTTAAGGCAGGAACCGAAAAGAAGATTTCTATCGGTAAAAAGAAGGATTGATTATGAACAAAGCTGACTTTTTAGCTCTTATTGAGACCTCGTTCAAAAAAGAGGCGCTTAAGAAGCTGATTTTTTCACGACCGAAGTCGGGTGAGATAAGCAAGATTTCCTGCCGACTGGTAGCCCACAGAGGCAGAAGGCTTCTTGCCATGGAATTTTCTCTCCCGGGTAACACTGTTTCTCACAGAAATTTAAGCGAGGCTGAGCTTCCCTCAGAGCTTGTACCCGTTATAGACAACTACAAGCAGGTAAATCTGATTACAACCTACGGTGATGCCGAGCTGAAATGCTCCAAGTCAGGCAAGGAGACGGTTATCGGTGGGGATAATCTGAAAAGAAGACTGTCGGGGGATGCTCCCATATTTGAGAAGGCTATCGAATCTATTGATAAAAAGAAGAACTATATTCTCAGTGGCAGCGAAGCATTTCTGATTAAGCTTGGAATCAGCTCTTCGGACGGACGTGTTCACGATAAAAAGCAAGGTAAGTTCAGGCAGATAAACAGATTTCTCGAGCATATAGAAAACATATATCCGAGACTTCCCTCTGAGGGAGAGATCAGGATATATGATCTGTGCTGTGGAAAGAGCTATCTTTCATTCGCTGTGTATCATTATCTGACAGAGATAAAAGGACGCAAAGTGTACCTTTACGGCGCAGATTTAAAGCGCGACGTTATTCTGTGGTGTGAGGGGCTTGCAAAAGAGCTTGGCTACGTTGGAATGCGATTTGAGGTCGGTGACATTTCGAAAATCGTTCCTGATGAAAAGCCTGATATGGTTATCTCGCTTCACGCCTGCGATATTGCAACAGACATTGTACTTGATACGGCAGTAAGACTGGGTGCTGATATTATTCTTTCTACCCCCTGCTGTCACAGATATCTTAACGGTAAGGTGGTGGCGAGGGAGCTTGAGTTCATTACAAGATACCCACATCTGTCGGGCAAGCTGTGCGAGGCGATAACGGATTCACTCCGTCTGGCGAGGCTTCGTGCCAACGGCTACAGTGTAATGGCTCTCGAGCTTACAGACCCGGAAAATACGCCAAAGAATACGCTTATTAAAGCTGTAAAAAACGCAAAAATGAGCGAAAAAGAGAGGCAGAAAGCAAAAGAAGAGTATGAATCTATGCTTTCATTCATTCTTGGTGACAAAGCCTCAAATTACCTCTCAGAGATAAAAAACAATCAATAAAGCATTATTCTACAAAGGATAAAAAGATATGACAAAATATACAAAATCGGCGTCAGAGACAGAAAGAGTAGGCGCCGACCTTGCCGAGAGGCTTGATAAGGCAGGGATTACTCATGCCTTTATTGCCATGCGAGGCGAGATGGGTGTGGGCAAGACTGCCTTTACCCGTGGGTTTGCATCCTACTTCGGAATTTCGGGTGTGAAGAGTCCCACCTACACCATAGTAAATGAACACCGTGGACGTGTCAATATTTATCATTTTGATATGTATCGAATTTGTGACGGTGACGATCTATACTCTATTGGCTATGACGATTACGTCGATGCCGACGGCTACTGCATTGCCGAGTGGTCTGAAAATATTGAAGGCGAAATTCCCGAGGGAGCGATCTTCGTAACTATATCGAGAGTTGAAGGACATCCCGACGAAAGAAGGATTGATATAGATGAAAATTCTTGCATTTGACGGTACGGCAAAGGCTGCATCGGTTGCAGTGGCTGACGGCGACAGAATACTCGCGCACCACACCGTTGATAACGGACTTACTCAAAGCGAGCTGCTGTTGCCCATGGCAGAGGATCTTTTAAAAAATCTTAAGCTGTCCTTCTCGGATATAGGGCTTTTTGCAACATCGGTTGGACCGGGTTCGTTTACCGGTGTACGAATAGGCGTATCCCTCATCAAGGGACTTGCATTCGGAAGAAATATTCCTTGCGTAGGCGTATCCACTATTGAAGCTCTGGCAGAAAATCTCAGGGGACTTCGTGGAATAATAATTCCAGCTATGGATGCAAGACGTTCCCAGATATATTCTGCAACCTTTCGTAGCGACGGTAGGGAGCTTACAAGGCTTACCGGGGACAGAGCCGTTGCATTAAGCACACTTGCAGAAGAGCTTCGTGAATACGAGGGCGAGGATATATACCTGGTTGGTGACGGATACGCAGTTGCTAAGCGCGCGCTGGAGGCTGCAGGTGTCAGGTTGTGTGAAACACCCGAGCTGTTGACACTCGAAAGCGCAGCATCGGTAGCTAAGGTAGCGAAGAGAAAATACGAGTCCGGCGAATGGGTCAGCGACAGCGAGCTCTCCCCCGTTTATTTAAGAATGCCCCAGGCTGAGCGCGAAAGGCTTGAGCGTGAGGCAGCAAAAAAGAATGAGAGGAAGGATTAACTATGAGAAAAATATATATAGGCGCAGACAGCGCAGGTTTTACTCTTAAGGAGGAGGTAAAGCTTCATCTCGGAGAGCTTGGATACCAGGTTGTTGACTGTGGATGTCATTCTACCGAATCCTGTCACTACCCTGAGTTTGCCTCAAAGGTATGCGAAAGGGTTCAGAGCGAGCCCGACAGTTCCTTCGGCCTTCTGATCTGTGGAACGGGTATAGGAATGTCAATGTGTGCAAACAAGCACAGAGGCATCAGGGCTGCCGTATGTGGAGATACCTACTCTGCAAAAATGACAAGATGCCATAACGACGCAAACGTACTCTGTATCGGCGCAAGGGTTACGGGAAGCTGCCTTGCACTTGATATAGTTGATGCGTTTCTCTCTGCAGAATACGAGGGTGGACGTCACGCGATAAGAGTTAAAATGATGGAAGATATAGAGAACAAATGATATTAAAGCGATGCAAATCGCTCTATACCGTCGCCATCGGTAAGTCTGGTGGCGTGCTCTGATATATAGCTTGAAAGCTCGGTGGTGATACCTGTGCCAAATTCCAGAATGCATGGAAATTCGACAGGCTCACCACCCTTTCCATATTCCTCTATGGCAAGATAATACTTATCCTTTTCGTAATATACGTCACTGCTTGGCGAAATATCACCAACTATCGCCTTGATTGCACGGGCTGCAGCTATCGTGTCCTCCAGGGTATCAAAAGCGTAAAGAAGCCGTTTTTTTGACAGCATGGCAATCCTGTCGGATTTTGAAACAAGGCGCGCAGAGGAGTCGGACAGTATTCCCAGCTTGGTAACAAAAAGCTCGCAGCCACCGTTTTTTATCGGATATAGCTGTATCAGAACCTTATCCCCTGCAGGATCGAAGCCAACCTGCCCTTTCGCCTGTTCAAGAATGCGCCAGAATATGCGTCTGGCGCCAGGTCCACTTACGTCGGGAGATGCGCTGTCAAGCTTATATCGCTCTGCTTCTTCCCCAGATAAAACAATCTTGATTTTCGAATCGCCGATAAGTAAAAATTCCAAAATGCACCTCTTAATGCTTTTTGTTTCATTATATAGCATAATGTGGTTAATTGCTACTGAGAATAAAGAAAGTAACAAGTAAAGCAATACCAAAAAAGATTTATTATTATAATAAAAATTATTTTTTTACTTGTTTTTATTATTTTTTTATGATATAATTAAGAATGGTGAGTTCGAGACCTTCCTCACCGAGTTGCTTGCAACAAAAAAACAAAACTAAAGGAAAGCATATGAAAAACACAAAAAATCTAACTCTCTACACCACCCGAGGTGCGCTTATTGCAGCACTGTACGTCGCACTTACCTCACTTGCCACGGCTGTGGGAATGTCAAGCGGCGTTATTCAATTCCGTATTTCAGAGGCACTGTGTATTCTGCCAATCTTCTTTCCCGAGGCAATACCCGGTCTGTTTGTCGGCTGCTTTATCTCCAATCTTATGGTTCCCGGAGCTGTAATTTGGGATATAATCTTCGGCAGTCTTGCAACTCTTATCGGTGCTGTCGGCGCAAGATTACTAATGAGTGTGCCTGAAAAATACAAATGGGTGGCAACACTTCCCACCATAGTGGCAAACATGGTAATTATCCCTCCCGTTCTTATCCTTGCCTACGGTGCCCCCGATTCATACTGGTTCCTTATGCTTACCGTTGGAATCGGCGAGATAGTATGCGTCGGTGTACTTGGAAGTGGAATGTATTACGTCTTAAGAAAATACGTTAAACGTTGGCTGAAATAAGCCTTAGAAAAAGGATGCTCGGTCTTATCCACATCCTTTTGTTTTTTATTTCGAAGGAGGACAATAAATGTCAAATTCCGAGAGAAACGACAGAAAGTATCTGATGGAGCTGGCGAAGCAGTATCCCTCGAGAAAGGCTGCTGCAGCAGAGATAATCAGGCTGAACGGTCTTTTAAATCTTCCAAAGGGCACCGAGCATTTTTTAAGTGATATTCACGGAGAGTGGGAGGCTTTCTCTCACATCAGAAGAAATGCTTCGGGAGTTATCAGAAACAAAGTAAGACAGCTTTTTGAGGGCGAGCTTAACGAAGAGGAGCGCGCAGAGCTTTCCAGCCTTATATACTACCCTGAGGAGAAGCTTGACGAAGCAAGGGCGCGTGAGGAGGATATCTCACACTGGTACACCGTTACCATTGACAGACTTCTTAAAATATGCCGTCTCGTAGGCAGTAAGTATACTCGTGAGGTTGTTCGTAGTCATCTGCGAGATAAAGCAGGTGAGTTCGTATATATTCTTGAAGAGCTGCTTATCGACGGCGACGACGTTATGAAGTCACAATACTGTGACAGCATTGTCAGAACTGCTGTGAGAATTGGTGCTGCCGAGGATCTTATCAAGGGACTTTGTGACACAATAAAGAGCCTTGTAATTGATCATCTTCACATTGTAGGTGACCTTTTCGACCGTGGTCCGAGAGCAGATATGATTCTCGACGAGCTTATGCGCGAGAGATCAATTGATATTCAGTGGGGTAACCACGACGCCTTGTGGATGGGCGCTGCTGCAGGCTCAAGGGTATGTATTGCTACTGTGCTTAATAATTCCATAACCTATAAGAATCTTGACGTGATTGAGATCGGATACGGTATTTCGCTTCGTCCACTGGCGCTCTTTGCCGAGGAGGTGTATGGGAAATCCGATATCTCGGCATACATGCCTAAAGGAAATTCCGAGGGTAATTTTTACGGTGGAACAGATGACACACTTCTCGCAATGATGCACAAGGCGATAAGCATTATTCAATTCAAGCTTGAAGGTCAGACAATAAAGCGCAACCCCCATTTTTTGATGAATGAGCGACTTATTCTTGAGCAGATTGATAAAAAGCGTGGAACCGTTACTATCAGTGGCAAGGAATATAAACTTCGCGACTGTGACTTCCCGACACTTGACGATGATGCTCCCTACCAGCTGACAGAAGGTGAAAGTCGCGTTATGGAATACCTGAAGGTCGCGTTTATGCGATCGGAAAAGCTTAATAAGCAGATCAGGTTTATTTATGAATGTGGCGCAATGTATACCATATACAATAACAATCTTCTATACCACGGTGCCATACCTATGGACGATAACGGAGAGCTTATGGCTCTCGAGGCAGGTGGAGGCAGAAAAGGCAAAGCGCTTATGGACTATTGCGACAAAATGGCAAGAACAGGTTACTTTGCTAAAGAGGGCAGCCCCGAGAGACAGGCAGGAACGGACTTCCTCTGGTTTTTATGGTGTGGAAAGGATTCGCCACTCTGCGCAAGAAAGAAGATGGCTACCTTTGAGCGCTTGCTTATAAACGATAAGGATGCCTGGGTAGAGCCTAAGAATGCATACTACAAGTCATGGGACAACGAGAAGATAGCTATAAAGATACTTGACGAATTCGGTATCAACAGTATAGGCTCGCATATCATAAACGGTCATCTTCCCGTCAGCAGAGGTGAAAATCCAATCAAGGCAAACGGAAGAATTCTGGTGATTGACGGTGGCTTCTGCAAGGCATATCACGGTTCTACCGGTATCGGTGGATATACGCTTATTTACAATGCCGACGGTATTCGTCTGCAGGCGCACGAGCCCTTCTTCGACAGGGCAGACGCTATAAAAAACAATGCAGATATCGTATCCGAGACTATTATTTTCGAAAACAAGTCGGATAAGATGCGAATAAGAGAAACCTACCGTGGTTCGGAAATCCGTGAAAGAATTGCCGATCTGATGCTGCTTATGGCAGAATACGATAACGGTACTATTCAATAAAAAAGGGGCTGCTTGATTTAGGCATAACCGAACAAAAAAGGTAGAGGTACTCTTAAATGTGCCTCTACCATCAATATTTATCTGACCGAGAAAATCTAAGGTTGAAAACCTATGGTTTTCTCTTTTTTATTTGAGTTTTTAAAATAAAGGGTCATCTCGTTTATAAACCTTGAGATAACCCTTTTTATTATTTTTTGTGTTTAATTATTATTGCCTCGGCAACAAGGAGACCGTCACGTGCAGATGATATTATGCCACCTGCATACCCTGCCCCCTCGCCTGCAGGATACAGCCCCTTGATTCCCGATGCCTCATAATTCTCTCGCTTGATACGAATGGGTGAGGTTGTCCTCGTTTCCGGACCCGTCATAGCAGCGTCTGGATAATAAAAGCCGGGCATCCAGGCATCAAAATCAGATATTGCAGCTCTGAGTGAGTCGGTAACATATCCGGGAAGATAGCTCTCGGGAGAAAGTGGAAGGACACCGATAGGATATGAAGGCTTCACTGTCTCGGAAATTACGGCAGAGTCCTGATTAATAAAAGCTCCCATCGTGGTAGAGGGTGCCTTATAGCTCTCGCCTGCCACAGCAAACGCCCTATGCTCTATGCTGCGCTGCAGCTCGATGCCTGCCAGAGGATCGTCGGAAGCAAAATCCTCAGGCGTGACAGATACAAGAAAGGCTGCATTGGAGTTGTCGAGATTTCTCGAATACTCGCTCATACCGTTTGTGACTATGCCACCCTGTTCGCTTGCAGCAGCAACAACACTGCCACCCGGACACATACAGAAGCTGTAAACACTCCTGCCCCCCTGAAGATGCGTGACAAGATGATAGCTGGCAGCGCCTAAGCCGTCGGGAGGATTGCTGCCGTACATCAATCGGTCTATAAGCTCTCTCGGATGCTCTATACGCAAGCCTATGCCAAAGCCCTTTGGCTCTAATACTGCGCCTGAGCGACGCAGCAACTCAAAGGTATCTCGCGCACTGTGTCCCGTGGCAAGAACGACCGTATCGGTATCAATTTCAAGGGTCACACCGTCACGAAGGCAAACTACGCCTTTTATCTGTCCGTCAATTATTCTAAACGAGGTAAGCTTGGTTGAAAACATAACCTCGCCACCAAGCGAAATTATTTTCTGCCGTACTTTTTGTACTATATTTTTAAGTTTATCTGTTCCAACGTGAGCGCCAACGGTATACAAAATATCCTCCGGAGCGCCTGCGTCGATAAGGTCGGAAAGAATTTTGAACTTATATTTATCAAGCGCGCCAACCTTAAGCTTTCCGTCAGAGAAGGTGCCTGCGCCTCCCTCGCCGAACTGAATATTACACTCGGGGTCAAGGATAGCAAGGGTTGTAAAAATACTCACCTTTTTCTCACGCTCATCTACCGTCAGACCACGCTCGATCAATATGGGCTTTGCCCCTGCCTCAGCAAGAAGGAGAGCTGCAAAAAGTCCTGCAGGACCTGCGCCAACCACCACCGGTCGGGAAGAAAACTCGCAAATCGGAATATCGAAGGAAAAGCCGTCGTAGGACTTAACCTTCTTTCGCATTTTCAAGAGACCTGATTCCCTCTCGGCAGAAAGGCTTACGGCAACTGTAGCATTATAGTGAATATTGCTTTTATCCGACAGGTTAAGGGTACGCCTGATTATCCTGACGTCCTTTATTTCACACCTCTCGATCGGAAGTCGCTCGGTAAGTGCCGAGTAAATATCATCGGTGGTGTAGTTTACAGACAGTATTACGTCGGTTTTTATCATTTCTCTACCCCCTTTAACAGTTTTGATTATTATACATCAAAAAAGGAAATATGTCAACAAGTCTAATTTATTTAAGGTGAATATTTAAGAAGCTATTGACATATTTAAATCAAAGTGATATACTGAAGCAAAAAGAGCTTTCGCTCCACAAAAACGCAGAAGCCTTGGGCGTGAGTCTTAGGGCATTTCTGCGTTTTTTATTTTGTATATCTAAAGGCGCGGTAATCCTGTTAAAAGCGAAATGTGTATATTATACAAATCAATACTCTAATTTTTGTGCAAAGTTCCGATTTTTTTAAAAAAGTTTTTCTTTTTTTCGAAAATGTTGAAGATTTTTTGAAAAATTGTGGGTTATATATTATGAAAACTTTTTTAAAAAGGATAACTACGCCAATGGGTAATTAAAGCATTAAAATATTAAAAATATACTACGGAGAAAACATTATGAAAAAAACAAGTAAGCTTTATTAAACTATTTCTGTTATTACACTTTGTTTTTTGATGCTCAGTTTCCTTTTTGGATGCTCAATGCTAAACGTTGACATGGATAATCTGAATTTTGAAAATCAAGATGCAGAAACTGATGAAAAAAACAGCTCTATTGAGAATAAGGATGACGTAAATAACGATCAAAACGTGAAAGATGACGATAATAATACGGAAGAAAAAAACGATGAATCGTTACACGTTCACGAATTCAAGTTGGAATTTGATGAAACCGGTCATTTCAGCAAATGCGAATGCGGTGAAATTACAGACCTCGTAAGCCATACGCTTGATTGGGTGATAGACCAAGAGCCCACATATACCGCCCCCGGATATAAACATCAGGAGTGCAGTGCCTGTGGATATAAAACAGCGGAGAATACCGTTATAAATATTGTTTTAGACGTGCCGGGTATTGATCCGACTCCAATAACGGCAAAAGAATTTGTAAGCTTTGAGGATTTGACATTCTTTTGCGAAGAAAACAAAGAAAAAATCGGCAAAAGCTTTCTCTGCTTAAAAGCAGTTTCAAATTCAGAGGATGGAATTTATGTTGTAAACGAGTGGATGGAATTAACAAAATATTATTTTATATATGATGATGAAAACGAAGAATCTTTTGTTAATCCATACATTAGAGCTGATTTTCAAATTTATAGTTCCGAGTTGGGAACAGATACCGATATAGCCATGGATGTACCGTTGCATTCTTTTGCAATAGAATTTATTTCGAATGGATGCAACAGCTATTCTAATGATCTTAGATTTGAATTTATGGATTGCTCGGAATCGGATTCGACTTGGGAGCGTATAGTATATATTTACGATGAAAACGAATTGGCCGGTGAAGCTTATTTAAGTTTCAGCTTGGATATCAGCAATGACTGGTTAATTGATTATCTAAAGGATTATCTGTTTGTTCTATAGTTGTTTCGGGAGGTATAACAATGAAAAAAACATCTATTTTATGAGTTATCTGTTTATTATTTACAAGCATAAATTTTACCGTTTTTAGTGTCTTATCAAATGCTGAGTCTGAAATTGTGTTAGACGTTTTAAACGTAGAAGATCATGATACGTATTTAGAAGAAGCATTATCGGAGTCTACAAGCTATTCATCTGGTGCTGTTACATACGATGATTTTATGACGGCATATTTTGATAATTTAACTTATAATATTGGAGTAAATTACAAAGGCTCTTGTGGTTATGTTGCTATGGCCATGCTTTTGTCATATTATGATACATATTTAAACGACAATATTATTCCGGAGCAATACGATATTGTTTCGAATGGAAATGACTCCGATATAATTTCTCATAGAAACTCGCCTGGTGTATTAAGAGATATTGTTGTAAATATTGATGATACAACTGACAACACATTGAGGAAAATGTCGGCAACTGATTATTATTCACATATAGATGGACTTTCAAATGCTTCTTTGCACGCTAAGTTAATTACAATAGGGGCTTCACACGGTTATTACAATTTCTCAGCATCCAGTGCTCAGTATTCTGCGGGGACTTATTTTAGTTCAAGATACGTGGTTTTGAACGATTATTTGTTGAATGTGGCACAAATGAACTCAACGGATTATGAATTGTCTTATTTAAATTACGAATCGGATTCATCTAAAAGTGATTCTGTAAAGCAATTTGCCCTTCAAAGAATTATGGAGGGAAAACCAGTTTTGCTTTCTATATACGGAGCAAAAGGAGGCCATGTGGTTGTGGCTTATGATTATGAATACGACGAGGATACGTCAAGTTATTCTATATATTGTCATATGGGCTGGGGCGCAAATAAAACTCATGTTACTCCGGAAAGCGAAGGGTTCACTGTTTATAGAACCGCTTTAACCTTGGATTTAGACACAGAACATTCTCACTCCAATAATTATGGAATAACAACTATTATAAACAATGTACCAAATACTGAATACTATTGTTATGATAATTGTAATATTATAACATATATTAACAAAAGAGGCGAACATAACTATACGAACAGTTACGACCCCTACTCAACCACCCAGCACAAGGCGTACTGTGAATGCGGAGAATATATTCTTGAAGAACATAGTAGTAGCATAGACGCTTGCACGTTGTGCGGCGAGCCACATACGCATGATTACTCAGACCACTATTCACGCGTGTCAGGCAGTCAGCACAGAAGCTATTGTGCCTGCGGAGCATCAAAACTATCGGCACACGTAACTTCGAGCGGATCAGGAGTATTAAATAACAGGGTTTGTATATTCTGCCTTGCAACAGTAGAAGAGGGATTTTCTATTATTCTGTCTACCTCGCAGCTACCTCATACCGAGAACGGCAGTTATATTTTGCCGAGTGGAATTATAGTTCTTATGGACGAGGATATTGAGGCGTATATGAACGGAACGCTGGAGTTCATTTATCCGAATGAGGATGAGGTCGCATAAATTTCTTACTTTTTCTCTTTTGCCGATGCGTATAAAAGCGCATCGGCTTTTTGTATACCAAAAGCTGCGCGAGTGGTTCGATAAAGGCTTAAAATACGGTTTATAGGAATTTAAGTAGTTAATTACACAGGTTAGAGCGATTTATTAGAAGAGTTTATTGAAATTTTTCCTTGACAAGTATATGCTTTTAGTATTATAATAAAAAATATTAAATATTTTAAGGGGCAAAAATTATGATAAATCAGAAGATGAGAAAGCTTGGAGCAAAGAGATCTGTAATCCGAGAGCTGTTTGAATACGGAAAAAAGCGAAAGAGTGAGATCGGCGAGGAAAATGTATATGATTTTTCTCTGGGTAATCCCAGCGTTCCGTCGCCTGAGGAGGTGAACTCCCAGCTTGTCAGACTCATTTCCGAAGAGGATCCGGTAAGGCTTCACGGCTATACCTCGGCTCAGGGTGATGCGTCTGTCAGGGCTGCTATCGCCGATTATATCAACAAAACCTACGATGAGAGCGTTACTGCAGACTGTCTTTATATGAGCGTTGGTGCAGCTGCTGCCCTTACCTCATCGCTTACTGCCCTTGTCTCGCCCGGCGAGGAGGTTATCGTTCCCTCCCCCTACTTCCCCGAATACAAGGTATTTATCGAAAGATGCGGTGGAGTAATAAGAGAGGTGAGCTGCAATGCAAGACTCCAGCTTGATACCAAAGCTATTGAGGAAGCGATAAACGAGAAAACTGCGGCAATAATTATTAATTCACCCAATAATCCTACGGGTGCAGTATACAACGAGGAGAATATAAAGGCTCTTGCAGATGTGCTAAGAAGATGTGAAGAAAAGTATTCACATCCCATATATCTTATTTCGGACGAGCCCTACAGAGAGCTGGTTTACGACGGTCTTACCGTTCCGTATCTTACAAAATATTACGATGATACCATCGTTTGCTACTCCTTCAGTAAATCGCTGTCTATCCCCGGTGAGAGAATAGGATATATTCTCGTCTGCCCCAGATGCCGTGACTTTACTTCGGTTTATCAGGCAGTATGTGGTGCAGGACGTGCGCTGGGCTTTGTCTGTGCTCCCAGCTTGCTTCAGAAGCTGCTGCCGGGTTGCCTGGGAAAAACCTCGGATATATCGGTTTATGACAGAAACAGAAGGCTCTTACTCGAAAGGCTTTCGGAATTCGGCTTTGAAATGATAAGACCCGAGGGTGCATTCTATCTCTTTATCAAGTCACCAAGCGGTGATGCAAACGAGTTCTGCGAGAGAGCAAAAAAATACGAAATACTGATTGTACCAAGCGACGATTTCGGATGTCCCGGCTACGCAAGGCTTGCATACTGCGTAACCACCGAGCAAATCGAAAGGGCTATGCCTGCATTCGAAAGACTTGCAAATTCATATAAGGAAAACTAAGATGGCTAACGATTCACTTGACAGGGCAAGAAAAGAAATAAACGAAATAGATAAGGAAATGGCAGCTCTTTTTGTCCGTAGGATGAAGGCTGCCGAGGCTGTTGCCGAATATAAAAAGCAGCGTGGTCTGGCTATCCTTGACGAAGCAAGAGAAAATGAGGTTATACAGCGAAACTCTGCGTTTGTTGAGGAGGATGTGATACGGGAATATTACGTTAACTTCCTTCGCGATACTATGGCTGTATCAAGAGCATACCAGAGCAGGCTTATGGAGGGAATGAAGGTTGCCTTCTCGGGAACCGAGGGTGCTTTTGCTCATATTGCTGCCTGCAAGCTGTATCCCACAGCAAAAAAGGTTGCATTCGGTGATTTTTCCGAAGCATACAGGGCTGTTGAACGTGGGGAATGCGACGTGGCAGTGCTACCCGTGGAGAACAGCTACAACGGTGAGGTAGGTCAGGTGACCGATCTGATGTTCTCGGGCTCGCTGTACGTAAACGGAATGTTCGATCTGCCGATCACCCAGGACCTGCTTGCAAAGGAAGGCGTAGGTATAGATGAGATACGAGAGGTTGTGAGCCATCCCCAAGCGTTCGGACAATGCCGAAGCTATATTGAGAGACACGGTTTTACAAGGCATGAGTTCGCAAACACTGCCCTGGCTGCAAGATGGGTGGCAGAGAATCCCGACAGAACCGTTGCTGCAATCGGCAGCCGTGAGGCAGCAGATATTTTCGGACTTAAGGTTATAGACCACGATATAAACGAAAGCAGAAGCAATTCTACAAGATTTGCGATATTCTCAAGAACTGCCAACAAGCGAATTGAAAAGGATGGCGGAGTTCACTCCATACTGCTGTTTACCGTACGAAACGAGGCCGGCGCTTTGGCACAGGCAGTTGACGTAATCGGTAAATACGGCTTCAATATGAGAACCCTCAGATCCAGACCCATGAAGGAATTGCTGTGGGAATATTACTTCTACGTTGAGGTGGAAGGAAACGTGCAGAGCGAGACAGGTGCTTCACTGCTCGAAAGTCTCGGTGAATTCTGCGACAGACTTAAATTTGCAGGAACCTATATCAAGCTTTAAAGGAGCTTTTTATGACTAAAATATATGTTGATCTCGGTGATCGAGGCTACGATATAAACGTTGGTGAGGGACTTATCAACTACGCAGGCGAGCTTTTTAATCTTAACCGAAGGGTGCTTATAGTTACCGACTCGGGTGTACCGAAGGAGTATGCCGAGACAGTAAAAAAAGCATGCAAGGATGCAGAGATCGTAACCGTTAATCAAGGCGAAGGCTCGAAGAGTCCCGAATGCTTTACCGTACTGTTAGAAAAAATGGTAAAGATGGATATGACAAGAAGCGACTGCGTTGTTGCAGTTGGTGGCGGTGTGGTTGGCGATCTTAGTGGCTTCGTAGCAGCGTCATATATGAGGGGAATAGATTTCTATAATATTCCTACCACCCTGCTCTCTCAGGTTGATTCCTCCATCGGTGGAAAAACTGCCATAAACCTGGGTGGCGTAAAGAATATTGTAGGCGCATTTTATCAGCCAAAGGGAGTAATTATCGATCCCCATCTCCTGAAAACCCTGCCGAAAAGGCAGCTGATCAGTGGACTTGCCGAAGCTATCAAAATGTCGCTAACCTCCGATAAAGAGCTGTTCAGGCTGATCGAGAGTGGTGAAATAGAAGAAAATATTGAAGAGATCATTATAAGATCGCTTATGATAAAGAAATCGATTGTGGAGGCTGATGAACGCGAGGGAGGACTGAGGAGGATACTTAACTTCGGTCATACCTTCGGTCACGCTATTGAGGCACAGGAGGAGCTGTCGGGACTGTATCACGGAGAATGTGTGGCTATCGGCATGACGGTATGCATTTCCGACGCGATAAAAGCGAGGCTTGTTTCTCTGCTGAAAAAGGTTGGACTTCCCTATCGCTATGACGGAGACGTGGAATCGGCACTAAGGTTTATTTCTCACGACAAAAAATGCGTGGAAAAACAGGTTTCGGTCATTTTCGTTGACGAAATAGGAAGCTATAGAATTGAAAAAATGGACGTTGATGCATTTTGTAATCACGTCCGAGAGGAAATAAAAAAATGAAAAACAGCTTTGGAAGCAGTATAATAATAACGCTATTTGGCGAGAGTCACGGAGACTGTATCGGTGCAGTGCTTGACGGTCTTGCGCCGGGAATAAAGATTAATCACGAGTATATAAGCGAGAAGCTGTCTCTTCGCCGTCCTGCAGGCAGAATTTCCACTGCAAGAGTTGAGGCTGACGAATATGAGATAGTAAGTGGCAGCTTTAACGGCTATACCACCGGAACACCACTTTGTATTCTTATCAAAAATACGAATAAGAGAAGCTCGGATTACGGCGAGAGACTTGATGTTCCAAGACCCTCTCATGCTGATTACACTGCAAGAATGAAGTATCACGGCTTTGAGGATCACAGAGGAGGCGGTCACTTCTCGGGCAGGATAACTGCCGCGCTTGTTGCTGCCGGAGCGATTCTCGCTTCTGCGCTTGAAAATAAAGGTATATATATCGGCTCGCATATAACTGAGCTGCACGGAGCATTCGACCGTCCCTTTGAAAATATAAAGTCGGATATTCAGCTTGTAAATAAGAAGCAGTTCCCCACCCTTACCGAAAATGCCGAGATAAGCATGAAAAAGGAGATTGAGAAGGCTGCTGCAACCGGTGACAGCGTTGGTGGAATTCTGGAAAGTGGAATTGTCGGTCTGCCTGCAGGAGTAGGCGAGCCTTGGTTTGACAGTATGGAAAGTGTGCTATCTCACGGGCTGTTCTCCATCCCTGCAGTAAAGGGTGTGGAGTTCGGTTTAGGCTTCGCATTCGCTGACGTTTACGGCAGTGAGGGCAACGATGCTTTCTATATAAACGACGGAAGAATTGCTACAAAAAGCAACAACAACGGTGGAATTAACGGTGGAATTACAAACGGTATGCCTGTAATCTTCCGTACGGTTATCAAGCCAACACCTTCTATTCTTAAAGAGCAGGACAGCGTCTCTCTGTCCATGATGGAGGATGCAACGCTTAAGACGGTAGGCAGGCATGATCCTGCGATAATTCACCGTGCAAGAGCAGTTGTGGATGCTATGACTGCCATTGTAGTTGCAGATATGCTTACGTTAAGATTCGGTACAGATTACCTGTCGGAAAAAATATAAATATGAAATACGGACTTATTGGAGAGAAGCTCGGTCACAGCTTCTCAAAGGATATACACGAAAGACTTGGTGGCTATGAATACGAGCTACGCGAGATAGCACCGGACAAGCTTGACGAGTTTATGAAAAAAAAAGATTTCCTCGGCATAAACGTCACTATTCCCTACAAGGAAAGGGTTATTCCCTACCTTGACTTTATTGACGAGAGAGCCAAGGAAATAGGCGCAGTAAATACGGTGGTAAACCGTGACGGTAAGCTATACGGATACAACACCGATTATGACGGAATGATGGCGTTGTTTGCTCATGCCGGAATTGACCCAAAGGGGCGCAAGGCTGTTATTCTCGGCTCGGGTGGTACGTCGAAAACTGCTATGGCAGTACTGAAGGAGCTTGGCGCAGGAGAAATTATCCGTCTCAGCAGAAGTGGTAAAGATGGCGCCGAGACCTATGGAAAGAACAGCGAAAGATATATTGCTCCCGATCTGGTTGTAAATACGACCCCGGTCGGTATGTATCCGGAGTGCTTCGATATGCCTGTGATTTTTCTTTGCTTTGAAAGTACACCCGACGTTATAGACGTGATATACAATCCACTCAGACCTATGTCGGTTATGGAAGCAAGAGCCAACGGCGCAAAGGCAGAGGGTGGTCTGTATATGCTGATTGCGCAGGCAATAAGAGCGTCTGAAATCTTTCTCGGCAAAAGCTATCCCAAGGAAACAGTGGAAAAGCTTTACAAGGATATCCTGCATCAGAAGGAAAATATCGTTCTTATCGGCATGCCTGCATCGGGAAAGACCACGGTAGGCAGAATGCTTGCCGAAAGACTCGGCAGACGGTTTATCGACACAGATGAGGAAATCGTCAGAATGACAGGACGCTCTATTAAAGATATCTTTGAAGATGAGGGCGAATGTATTTTCAGAGCGATGGAACGAGAAGTGATACAGAAGTATGCTGCCGAAAGCTCGCTTGTTATTGCGACGGGTGGAGGGGCTGTTCTGAAAAGAAGAAATATGGACGTCCTGAGACTTAACGGCAGGCTGTTCTTTATTGACAGACCTCTTGAAAGCCTTGTTCCAACCGAATCGAGACCACTTTCAAATGACAAAAGGTCTATAAAGAAAAGATACAACGAAAGATATTCTCTTTACATCAAAAACTGTGACGTGCGTATTGACGCAGACTGTAATGCAGAAGAGGTTGTAAGGAGAATTTTGGAGAGTTTAAAATGAAGATATATCTATTGAACGGACCTAATCTGAATATGCTCGGAATCCGTGAACCCGATAAATACGGAAGCGAAAGCTACTCTACCCTTATAGACAGAGTGAAAAAGCACTGTGAGGAAAAAGGCGTCGAGGTTGTATGCTATCAATCAAATCACGAGGGTGAGCTTGTTGACAAGATTCAGGAGGCATACTTTGAGGGCGCAGACGGAATTGTAATCAATCCCGGTGCTTATACTCATACCAGCATTGCCATGCTTGACGCAGTGAAGGCTGTAAGAATTCCTACCGTCGAGGTGCATATCTCGAAGGTCGAGGAGCGTGAGGATTTTCGTCAGGTAAGCTATATCCGTTCAGCCTGTGTTAAGACCATAACCGGTCACGGACTTATGGGATATACCGAGGCTATAGATTATCTTATTGGTGCAATAAAATGATTTTAAAAATAGATAAAGGCATAGCGAGGGGACGGATTGAAGCACCTGCCTCAAAAAGCATGGCCCACCGTCTGCTTATCTGTGCATCGATGTGCCGTGATGAAAGTCGAATTGACGGTCTGCCAAGCTGCGAGGACGTGCTTGCCACAATCGACTGTCTGTCTGCTCTGGGAGTAAAAATAGAATACGATGGAAGCTCTGCCACGGTTTATGGTGTAGATTTCACAAAAGTTGTTCCTTCGGGTGAGCTTAATTGCCGTGAGAGTGGAAGCACGTTAAGGTTCCTTATCCCACTTGCGATGCTGTCCGGAGAACGAGTTGTCTTCCGAGGCAGCGAAAGGCTTATGGCAAGGCCACAGAATATTTATGAAACTATAGCAAAGGAAGAGGGGCTTACCTTTATCCGTGAGACAGACAGAATAACCGTGTCCGGCCCACTTCGCTACGGAGAATATTTTATCGACGGAAACGTAAGCAGTCAGTTTATCTCCGGTCTTCTGCTCGCCTTCTCTACCCTTTACGGCGATATGAGAATAATAATCAACACCCCCATCGAGAGCAAGCCTTACGTCGATCTTACAATATCTGCGATGGAAAAATTCGGTGTCAGGGTCTACAGAGATACCGATTGGTCCTTCCTGATTTTCGGAGGGCAAGAGTACCGTCCCATGCAGCTTACGGTTGAGGGAGACTGGTCGGGTGCAGCATTTATTGAGGCATTTAATCATCTGGGTGGTAAGGTCAGGATCGATCGGCTTGACAGCAAGAGCCTGCAGGGTGATCGAATTTGCAAGAAGTATTTTAAGATGCTTGATAAGGGTTATTCCGAGATTGACATCAGCGACTGTCCCGATCTCGGGCCTATTCTGTTCACTATGGCAGCAATAAAGAACGGTGGAAAGTTTATCGGAACAAAGAGACTGCGCGACAAGGAGAGCGACCGTGTTATGACTATGAAATGCGAGCTTGAGAAGTTTGGCGCAGAGCTTGTGGTAGAGGAAAACTCAGTTACGGTAATCAAAAAAGAGCTTCATGCACCGAGCGAGAGGCTTTCGGGTCACAATGATCACAGAATAGTTATGTCCCTTGCAGTGCTGTGCACTCTTTTTGGTGGTGAAATTGTGGGATGCGAGGCAGTAAGCAAAAGCTATCCCGACTTCTTTAAGGATATAAAAGCATTAGGAATCAGAGTTTATGAAGTTGACTAAAGAAACTAAAATATTGATAATAGGTCTCGGTGTTATGGGTGGAAGCTATGCTAAGGCCCTCACCGACAAAGGCTATAGTGTAAAATGTATAACGAGAGAATCCTCGGATATTCGATACGGATTGGAGCATGGAATGATATGCTACGGAACTACAGAGGTAGAGCCGGATCTTGTTTCGGAAGCCGAAATGGTTATTTTTGCCCTCTATCCCGGCGCGTTTATTAAATGGATAGAGGATTATCAGCATCTCTTTTCCAAGGGTACGGTAATCACAGATGTTACCGGTGTAAAAAGCGAGGTAGTTTACAAGATTCAAGGCATACTGCGAGATGACGTGGAGTATATTCCCGCTCATCCCATGGCAGGACGTGAAAGAAGTGGAGTTGAATTTGCCGATCCCTCGGTATTTAACGGAGCCAACTATATTGTTACTCCCACAGAAAAAAACACGCTTGAGGCAATCAAGCTGTGCAAGGCTTTAGGAGAGGAGCTTGGCTTCCTTCGCATTTCGGAGCTTACACCACACGCTCATGATGAAATGATCGCTTTTCTCTCTCAGCTTACACATATTATTGCGGTAACGCTTATGAATTGCAACGACTCCGAGGACCTGGAAAAATATACAGGAGACTCCTTCAGAGATCTTACAAGAATTGCAAAGATAAACGATCGGATGTGGTCTGAGCTATTCCTTATGAACAAGACTGCCCTTCTTACCGAAATGGATAGATTTATTGAGGAATTCACCGAGTTCCGTAATTATCTTGCGAACGGAGACGGGAAAAGAATGAGAGAAAAAATGCGCTCTTCCTCTGCAAGAAGAACGCTGTTTGATAAACCTGTAAAATAATTATTTAGCAAATACGAGGAGAAAAAAACATGAACATGGAATTTTACCGTAAGCTGCCCATTCCCAAAGATATAAAGGCGCAGTTCCCTCTTTCTGCAGAAGGCGCAAAGGCATTAAAACAGAGACAGGAAGAAATTAACAAGGTATTCTCGGGTGAGAGCGACAAATTTGTTCTCGTTATCGGCCCCTGCTCTGCCGACAGAGAGGATGCTGTTCTTGACTATATTTACCGACTCAGAGGCGTAGAAGAGAAGGTTAACGACAAGATAATTATAGTACCGAGAATATACACAAACAAGCCCAGAACAACCGGTGAAGGATATAAGGGCATGCTTCATCAGCCCGACCCCAACGCAGATCCCGATATGCTGAAGGGTATTCTCGCTATAAGGCATATTCATATGCGCGCTATTGACGAGACAGGCTTTGGCTGTGCCGACGAGATGCTTTACCCCGAGAATTACAGATATCTCAGCGATCTGCTTGCGTACGTTGCCGTAGGCGCAAGATCTGTAGAAAACCAGCAGCACAGACTTACTGCCAGCGGTCTTGACATTCCTGTGGGTATGAAGAACCCTACCGGTGGTGATATCAGCGTAATGATGAATGCCATTAAGGCAGGTCAGGCGTCACACGTATTCCTCTACCGTGGTTGGGAGGTAAAGACTCAGGGTAATCCATATACTCATGCCATTCTCAGAGGATACGTTGATAAGTTCGGAAAATCCCATCCTAACTATCATTATGAGGATCTGTACGATCTTTACGAAACTTATATGGCGTCCGGTCTTACAAACCACGGGGTTGTGGTTGATACGAATCACTCTAACTCAGGCAAAAAGTATCTTGAGCAGGTAAGAATTGCAAAGGAAATACTCCATAGCTGCCGTTACTCCAAAGACGTTAAGAGTATTGTGAAGGGACTTATGATAGAGAGCTATATTGAGGACGGAACCCAGAAGATTTGCGCTGGCGCAACTTACGGAAAATCCGTTACCGACCCTTGTCTTGGCTGGGAAAAGACCGAGAGACTTATCTACGATATTGCGGAAGTGCTATGATAAATTCGGAATTCGAAATTCGAAATGAAAAATAAGCCTCCCCTTATAGCGGGAGATGGCACCGTAGGTGACGGAGGGATGCTCCTTTGCCAAAGACTAATTGGTAAAAGGCTCCAAGACGGAGATCCCTCAATGCACGGTATCGTCTCCGATTTTTGTGCCGTCCGTTCGGGATGACAGATTGGGCGGTGGCTCGTCGCTCGGGATGACAGTTCAGAGTAGCAACCCTTTGCCTTCCCCTTGGGGAAGGTGGGCTTTGCGTCGCAAAACGGAAAGGTCGGATGAGGTAGCTGTGCCTGACTTTACGGTTTTACCTCATCCGTCATACTCAAGCAAGCTTTCGTATGCCACCTTCCCCAAGGGGAAGGCTAACGATAGAAAAAGAATTACCCCTCGGTGATGAAAACCGAGGGGCTTTTGCTTAATTGAGAAAACATTTATCTCTGGCAGCACACTAACAAAGCTGCTTTAAGATACTAAGAAATATTACTTGATTTTAGCTGTCAAGGTTGCATCAAGATCGGTTGCAATCTGAGTTGTAATTCCGTCTGTTTCAATGTACTGATCCTCAGTAATTCCCTCGCCAAAGGTATTGCCGCTAAAGGTAATCTTTGCCGCAAATGCCTCTGCTGCAGCTGCATCAAATGCATTGAGATAAGTTGTACCCTTGAAGCAGGTATCGTGTATTCTGATTACACCAACTGCAGAACCCAAAGAATTGAATTTGCAATCCTTAATAGTTATATCCGCTGTGTCATCGGCAATCTGAATAAGATACTTTTCGTCTGTCGTTCCGTTGAACTCACAGCCGACGATCTCAATATGACGCACGTTTGTATCGTTATAACTAGCATAACCGGAAGAAATACTAATAGGTCTTGCAACATTATCAAAAACAGTGTTTGTAATTGAAACATTAAATTCACCTGCATTATTTGCATACAAGTCTACACAAGCGTATGTAGATACACCATTTACGAATGTACAATTGCTAATAGAAAGATTTCCTTCAAATCTGATTGTGGAATCATAGAAAATACAATTATCGAAGCTCATTTCACTAACTCCGCTTGCACTAATAACTCCGTCAAATACTACGTAACTATAAGTCTTGCCACTTTCAACAGAGGTAGCCTTGGTATATGTTTTAATTGTGGGATCTTTAGCAATCGCACCACTTACATAACCACCGTTTTTAACGGTAACCTTATCAGAGCCGTTGCCGTCACCAAGAGCGATGTAGTAGCCGTTAAGGTCAATGGTGTATTCGCTACCACCACCAAACGCACTATTGAAATTATCTACGTTAGTGATGTTAGCCATAGCGATATAATTGTTTACACCGTCAAGCACACCCTCAACAGAATCGTAGTAGAATGCCCAGAGGCTGCTCTTGCTTACTGTTTCTTCGGGGTAAACAACGTTATCTTCTTCGTCAAGAAGATAGAACTTGTTGTTCTCAAGGCTGTAAGCATAGTGGAAACCGTTAGAGTAGGTCTGCATTTTGCCGAGGTTGAAGCCATTAGCATAAAGTGCATCAAGAACGTCGGAGGGATTTTCATACTTGCTCTCAGCCGCACCTATTGCAGCAGCAGTATTCATATTTCTGATTGCCTGCTGATCTGCGGAAAGATTTGCCTTAGCGATAAGGCCTGAGAAGGTGGGAATCAAAACTGCGGCGAGGATTGCTACAACTGCAACTACAATCACAAGCTCAACGATTGTGAAACCCTTTTTGTTTGAGTTTTTCATTTTGTTTTTCTCCTTTTTTTAAATGTTTTTTTATATACAAAAAGCGACCTAAACCAAAACCCCGACGGTGCGGAATTTTGATTTAAGTCGCTTTATTGTAGCGAATTATTAAATTGTAATTTTCACGGCAGAAAAGGGCGGAATCGCTTCCGTCTGTGCTTAAATTGACGCAATTATGGCTTGCTTGAT
>JAFTON010000109.1 GCA_017463765.1 Clostridia bacterium
CAGACCCCGAGTGTGACCGAGCCTCAGCGAGAGATAGAACAAAAACTCAAATAAAAAGGAGAAAACCGAAGGTTTTTAACCTTAGATTTTCTCGGTTAGATAAATATTGATGGTAGAGGCACATTTAAGAGTACCTCTACCTTTTTTTGTTCGGTTATGCCTAAATGAAGCAGCCCCACGGCAATAAATGATTGCAAATTAAACTATGATAATATCGATCGACTTATCCTTGATTGTTATTGCATTGGAAGGTACCGATACGTCAACCTCATCACCGGCGTTGCCGTTATAAGCAGCGGTGAGCTTCTGACCATGTACGTCGATCACGGCATATCTTGTATGACCGTAGTCAAGCATTTCGATAACCTTTCCTGTGATAACACCACGAGCGCCATCGGTGTGAGGACCAACAGTTGCATCTTTTGCCTCAAAGATGTATTCCAGAGGAGTGTGGAAGATTTTGTTACCCTTGCAGGCAAATACCTTCTCACAGATGCTGTCGGTAGGAATAAGCTTATCTTCACCGATATTCATGTAGAAGTGATAGAACTTGCGCGATTTGTCCTTCTCCTTTGTGAATACACCGTCAAGAGTGTTTGTAAGGCAGAGGGGCTTGATGCCAAGCGACTCAATCGCAACCTTTGTAAAGTCAATATCAAACGCTACGCTGTCGCCAACCTTGAATCTTGCCTCGCCATTCTCGAGAGAGAAGAGTGTAAGCTCTCCGACCTTGAGGAAGTAAAGAGTTTTTCCGTCGATGCTCTCGATCCACTGTACCTTCGCTTCACCGTTACCACTACCAAGCGTAAGACCACTGATAGGCATAGAGATTTCAGCTGCCGTAGCATTGGAGCACTTGACAGCAGAGGGAATAGAGAAGCTCTGACCCTCAAAGCTGAGCTTATTACCAACGATATCAGCTACGATGATATTTTCCTCGGGAATTCTTCTTCTGATGCTGCGCTCTGTTTCCTTATCGAAAACGTGGAACTTTCTTCTGGAGATTTCGATGTCGATTACGTCACCACGGCGCACGAAGGAGTCGGGATCAGCTTTGATAATAATTGCGCCTTCTTCTGCATCGGGTGTATCGAGATTAAGGTTAGCATAAATAAGTGTTTCGCCACCAAGAACCTCAACCACACTGACAACCGCCTTGGCAGGAGCCCATGAACCGTCGTCGTAGTTCTTATCGTTATGTATTCTGATATCGTCGGGACGGATACCAAACACGATTCTGTGCTCACCGTCCATGTACTTAACGGGAATCTTGTCTGCCTGTACATACTTCATATCAATGTTTGTGCCACAGTCAAGAGCAAAGCAAACGTCATCTCCCTTTTTGCTAACAACACCGTCGAAGAAGTTCATCTGAGGAGTACCGATAAAGCCTGCAACAAATACGTTGTCGGGATACTTATAAAGATTTATAGGCGTATCGATCTGCTGAACGAATCCGTCTCTCATTACTACGATACGCGAGCCCATTGTCATAGCCTCGACCTGATCGTGAGTAACGTAAATGAAGGTTGTACCAAGTCTCTCGTGAAGACGGGAAATCTCAGACCTCATCGCTGCACGAAGCTTTGCGTCAAGGTTTGAGAGGGGCTCGTCAAGCAGGAATACCTTGGGTTGACGAACGATAGCGCGTCCGAGAGCAACTCTCTGGCGCTGACCACCCGAAAGAGCCTTCGGCTTTCTTTCAAGATACTCGGTAATTCCAAGTATGTTGGCAGCCTCCATAACCTTTTCGTGTATCTGATCGTTGGGCATATGAGCTGTACGGAGAGAGAAAGCCATATTCTCATATACGCTCATATGGGGATAAAGTGCATAGTTCTGGAAAACCATCGCTATATTTCTGTCTTTGGGTTCAAAGTCGTTGACGATCTCGTTGTCTATACGAAGCTCACCTGCAGTGATCTCCTCAAGACCTGCAATCATACGAAGGGTTGTGGATTTACCACAGCCCGAAGGACCTACGAATACGATGAACTCGTTGTCCTCTATATCCATGCAGAAGTCGTTTACAGCCTTAACGTTTCCGTCATAAACCTTGAAAATATGTTTAAGTGACAAACTTGCCATAATATTTTCTCCTTCTCTTACTTAAAGATAGCTATAGACTGACCGGGCATAATAAGGTTGCCGTCCTCATCGTATGAGAACTCGCCACCTGCAGCGTAAAGCTCGCCAACCAGTTCGGTAAAGCCGAGAGCTTCCTTATCAAGAATTGCTTTCTGCTCGAAGCTGTCCATATTAAAGACGATTGTGATCTTTTCGCCCTCATATTCCTTAGTGATAACACAGATGTAATTTGAATTGCCCTCGGGATAGTATGTTACCGTACCTCTTGCAATAGAGGGGAAACGGTTACGAAGCTCCATAGCTTCCTTGTAATAATTGAGAATACTATCGGGATCAGCCATCTGCTCCTCAACTGAGGGATAGTGATAAGAAGTGTCATCAACGGGAGTATTTTCGGGAGGAAGGTAACAGCACCCTTCGTAAATAGACTTTTCCTTCCACTTCATTGCAATTCTCTTTGCAGGGTCGGAGTTGTTTCCACCCTTGCTGATCATACCGATTTCCTCGCCGTAGTAAACAAAGGTACCACCGTTCATCATAGAAAGCACACCTGCTGCCATCTTCAGATTCTCAACTCCGGGCATAAAGCTTCCGGGACGCATAGTGTCATGGTTGCCGAGGAAGGGAGCGAGCACTGCATCACCATAGGTTTCCTGAAGTCTGGTGAAGAGGTTTCCAACCATCTTTCCACTGCACATTTTTACTGCGCTGGCGATAGAGCCACCTGCCTGAGAGCCTGTGAAGAGGAAGAAGCTGTCGCAGCCACTCTGGTAGTAGCGATTAATAGTGTAGTCATCGCCTACCCATGCTTCGCCTACGATATAGGCGCTTGGCTTGATCTTCTTTGCTTCGGTGTTAATCCAGGAAAGAAAATCCACGTTTTTAGGAATATTACCTGTGTAGTAGCTGGTTACAGCATCGAGACGGAAGCCGTCTACGTCATAGGTTTCAAGCCAGTATTTCATAATGTTCCTGATTTCATCACGAACCTTTTCACTGTCGAGATTGATATCCGGCATACCACTCCAGAACTGACCCTCGTATGCATAGGGAGTACCACTTACACTGTGATATGCACCCGTTGTGCCACCCTGCTTAAAGTTGTAGAATTCACCGTAGTCGCCACCGGGCTTGCCGTTGCTTTTGATATACTCACAAGCTGCCTTGAACCAGGGGTGACTGTCACTTGTGTGATTTACTACAAGGTCAATGATAATTCTGATACCACGCTTGTGTGCCTCATCAACAAGTCTCTTGAAATCCTCAAGGGTACCGTAGTCGGGATCGATTGCGTAATAATCGGTAACGTCATATTTATGGTAGGTGGGCGAGGGGTGGATAGGCATAAGCCAGATTCCGTTAAAGCCCATCTCCTGAATGTAATCAAGCTTCTCAGTGACACCGTTAAGGTCGCCGATACCGTCATTGTTGGTATCATAGAAGCTGTATACGAATATTTCATACCAGTTGCGATAGCTGTCATCGATGATGTTAAGGGTTACCTTTTCCTCCTCGTCGCCACCGTTATCCTTGGAAATAAGGTTTTCCAAAAAAGCACAGGAGCTGAGGTAAAGGCAGGAGGTTACAACTGATATAAGAAGTATTATAGAAATTATTCTTTTCATATCTTATCCATTCCTTTCGTTCGAGAGGTCGCTCGTCTTTTCTGTCTGTAAATTCAGTTGATCAGACCTTAGCGACGGTTTGAGTAGTTCAAACCTTCTCATTATCCCTTAACTGCGCCACCGGTAACACCCTCAACGTAGTATTTCTGTAACCACATGAAGAGCGCCGTAATAGGAGTAGCTACGATAACTGCAGCTGCGCAGAAGGTAGTGAAATATTGCTGAATCATCTCTCTTTCAAGCCACTTATACATACCGAGAGAAACGGTATACATACCCGTGTCAGGAACACCTGCCATAATGAATGATACGAAAATGTAGTCGCACCAAGGGGAAATAAATGACGTAAGTATTGTGTATATGATAATAGACTTACTGAGAGGGAGTATGATCTTGTAGAAGGTACGGAATCTGGAGGATCCATCAATACGCGCCGCTTCGTCAAGTGACTTGGGAACCGTGTCGAAGAATCCCTTTGCTATGTAGTAGCTAAGCGCAGCACCGGCAGAGTAAACGATTATCAGGCTGGCATGAGACTGATAATTCTCGGGAAGAAGTATCTTTAAGAGGAAGTAAACTGCCGACATGCTCATAAAGCCGGGGAACATACCGAGAATGAGCATTATGTTCATCATAGGCTTTCTTGCCTTGAACTTCATACGGCTGAAGGCGTATGCTGTGCAAAGAACGAAAAGTGCTGTGATAATGCAGCTGCATATTGCGATAAGCAGCGTGTTTCCGTACCACTGAAGGAAGGGAGTTTCGGTAAAGAGTCTCTTGTAGTTGTCAAGAGTCCATTCCTGTGGGAAGAAGGTGGGCGACCAGGCGCCGGGTTCCTTACGGAATGATTGAACGATAAGATAGAAGAGAGGAATTACCCAGATGATTGAAAGAATAGTAAGGAAAACCTGTCCTGCCGTGTCTCCGAATATCTTACGGAACTTCATGCCACCTTTGCGTTTTTTCTTAGGGAGCTGACGTTCAATATCTGCTTCCATTTGATCAATTTTCTGCCAATTTGTAAGCTCTTGTTTACTTTCTGTGGCAGAATTTGGATTTTTTATCTGTTCACTCATTGGAAATTATCCTCTCCTTTCACCGCAGAGGACTTATTGTAAACAATAAGGCTGAAGGTTGCGGAAATTATAAATACCAGAATACCTATTACCGATGCCAGCTTGTAGTTTCTGCTTGCACCAAGCGACAGGTTATACAGCCAGGTAATAAGAAGGTCGGTACCCTTCGCACCGTCGGTGTAAAGCAGGATATCACCGGGGCCACCACCACTGAGAAGGTAAATAACGTTAAAGTTGTTGATGTTTCCTATAAACTGTGTAATGAGGTAAGGACCTGTTACAAAGAGCATATAGGGAAGGGTGATCTTAAAGAACTGGCGTGCAGGAGATGCACCGTCGATTCTTGCGGATTCATAAAGATCGTTCGGGATATTCATAAGAATACCGGAGCACATAAGCATACTGTAGGGTACGCCTATCCACATATTTACAAGAACTATACAGATTCTTGTAGTGTTAATATCAATACCAAATTTAAGGTGGAAATTGAAGATCTGCTCAATTAACTGTGTGATAATACCACCACCGGAGCCGAGGACACCACCACCTGTGTCAAGCATTTTCGACATAATGAGCAGCGAAACGAATTGGGGAACTGCGATAGTAGCTACGAACAAAGTTCTGTAAAGCTTCTTGAGCTTAATACCCTTACGGTTGATAAGCATAGCAAGCAGCATACCGAATATGTAGCTTGTAAAGGTTGCCAGAACAGCCCATATCAGAGTCCAGCTGAGAACTCTCCAGTAGGTTGCGCCAAGCTTTGACTCACTCTTGAACATGTTGGTGAAGTTATCAAAGCCTACCCATTGGAACAGATGCTCAGGAACCTCGTGGGCAGCATCATAGTTGGTGAAGGCAACCAGTATCATAGTAATGAGAGGAATGATCGTAAATATGAACAGTCCTATCATAGGGAGAGAGAGCAGTGTGATATGGAACTTGTTATCAAGTAGCTGTCCTATATCCCCTCTGAGATTCTGAGGTTTTTTGCCGATAATATAATATTGCTCCAGAATGTAACTTTCCCTCGTTGCACCGATATAAACCATAACGAAGAAAATAATTACAAACAGAGTGAGTATTCCATATAAAAGAATGAGGAAGGAGTTGTCGCCCGGCATCTTGTCGTAAATTCCGAGCTCTTCGTTCCAGTAATTGTGTGTTTCGGTTCTACCGATATTGCCACCACCGAAGAAATTCTCAAAGCACATAGCAAGATAATTTCCGCCGAATAATACCATGTATACGACGAAAGCGGCCTCAAGAAGTAAATAAATAATTCCACGAACAATCTGTCCACGGAACAGATGGCTGAGTCCCAATACAAAATGAGAAGCCTTTGTTAAAGCATCACCATGCCAGAAATTAAGTCCGAATTCCTTGAATCCACGGCCGATGCCGATGAAAAAGCCGATAACGGCCTTAAAAATGTTTACAAAAAAGTCGCGTATATTTTTCCCAATATTCTTAAAGAATGAGGATATTTTACGCTTTATTCGTTGGCTCGTGGTCAGCTGATAATAACTGAGATCCATTTTGACCTCCTTTTTGTTAGTATGAATCTTGCTTTAAACGGGGACTGCTGTATTCAACAGTCCCCGAAAGCTGATAAGTAATAGATTATTTTATGATCTGCTCTACAAGTGCGTCAAGATATTCCTGAAGGGTCTCAACTGTGATTTCAGCAAGAGTGCCAGCTTCCTTCAACTCGATGAAGGGAGTGATAAGAGCGCCCATAGGAGTCCAATAATTGGAGGGAACGCTGGTCTGAGCACGGCTGAACTGTGCCTGTGCAAGAACTGCGGAAAGAACGGGATCGTTCTTAACAGCATCGTTGGAGGCAGCCTTGATGTTAGAGGGACCGAAACCACGGGTCTCGAATCTCTTGATCTGGTTCTGCTCGTTGGTGAGCCACTGAGCGAGCTTGTGAGCCTCAGCCTTGTTCTGGCTATAGCCGTTTACACCGATGAGCTTGCAGCCCATGAAGGTGGTAAGCTGCTTTTCCTGACCGTCGATCTCAACGGTGGGAAGCTTAGCAACGCCCATGTTTTCACCGAGAATACCCTCGATGGTCTTTGCGTTCCAGATACCCGAAACGCCTGCAGCTACCTCAACGGTGCCCTCAGCTGTGGGAGTGAAGCCTGTGGTAAGCTTACTGTCATCGGTCTGGATAACAAGTGCAGGGTGATTTACGTAGTTAACGAGAGCCTTCATAACTGCAAGACCCTGTGCGTTGTTGTAGTTGATGTCAACTGCAGTCTCAACAAGAGCCTCGTCGTAGGTTACGTTGTACTGAAGCTCGGGATATGAGAAGAAGAATGCGGAGAGATACCAACCGTCATCATTGAGCTTGAAGTGAACATTTCTTCCTGCCTCATGAGCAGCGTCAAGGAGATCACCGAGAGAATCAATGTCCTCTTCACCGATAACAGACTTATCGTAGTAGAGGAAGAGGGTGTTATCCTCTGTGCAGGGGTAAGCATAAAGCTGAGACTCACCGTTAATTGTAACGGATGCAGACTCAACGGAGGTAGCAGTGTTATTTGCTCTTACGTCTGCTTCAGCCTGACCACCGATACGAGCGAGAGCACCACCGGCGATAAGCTTGTTAATTTGGTCGGATGCGAAAGAGAATACGTCGGGACCGGAGGTAACGTCGTTAAGCACCTTGTCGGCTGCGTCGCCTTCACCCTGTACACCGAAGAGGAACTTGTATTCCTTATCGGGGTTTGCTGCAGCGTATGCTGCACACATTTCCTTGAGCATCTCCTGGTCTTCCTGAGAGCCCCAAACGGTAAGAGTAACCTTTTCCTTCTTGCTATCATCGCCTGTGTTATCCTTGTTGCCACCGCCGCAGCCAACAAGAGCCATACATACAAGGAGGATAGCAGCTATGATAGAAAGAATCTTAGACTTTTTCATATCGTTCTCCTTTTTGTTTTTTTTAGCATTAAATATGCGGGGCGGGGCAGAGCCCAACCCCGCAGGTTGTCAATTTATATTAATAAATAACCTTTAATTACTTAGCTGCAACGGTAACTGCACCGTCTGCAAGAGTAACAACGTAAGTACCTGCGCTGAGATACCAGTTATCGCCACCCTCTGCAGAGTACCAATCCTTGATACCGAGAGATGCACCGTAAACAACCTTGATGGAGATGATGGCAGCAACACCGTTAGGATCGGTCTTGCCCTGATCTACCATCCAGCTATATGCAGCGTTACCGGATGCATCATATGCCTCGAACTCAACGGAGTAAGAGCCGTCTTCGCTAGCAACGAGCTTGGGAGAAACGCCATCCTTAACTGCATAGTTAACAGGGTTGCCATCAGCGTCAAGGAGAGTACCTACAACGTAGTAGTCACACTCTTCAACCTCAACCTTGTTGCTCTCTACGGTGTACTTAACTGCGTAAGTACCAGCCTTGAGGAGGATGTTGTCGCTGGTGATTCCGTAGTACAAATCATCAACTACGTTGTAAATCTTCATAGCTGCATAGAGCTCGCCGTTTTCGTCAGCAGTCCAGTCAGCATAGTGATCTTCGGTGATGGTGATGAAGCCAACCCAAGAAGACTTATCCTCGGACTCGGTGAGAGCAAGTTCGCCTTCCTCGTATTCCTCGGACCAATTGTTGAAGGTACCGATGAAGTGCATGTCGTGGGTCTTTGCAAGGCCATCAATCTTTTCAACAAGCTTGTAAGTGATCTGGTTGTAAGCGGGAGATGCGGGATAAGTGGTGTAAGTGAACTCGTAGATACCGTCCATACCGGGAGCGAGGATGATGTTCCAAACCTCGAAGCCCTTGTTGTACTCGTCAGAACCGGTGAATACTACTTCGCCAGCCTCGTTCTTAACCTGAGCAACCTTCTTGTCAGCAGTGGTGTACTCAACCTTATCATAATCGTTAACACCGTCACAGTACTCAGCACCTGCCATGTAACCGATACCAACCTGGCCGTCCCATGTACCACCGTGGAGAATCTGGAAGCGGTCGCCTGCATGCATCTTGATAGTGATGGTGTAAACGTTAGCGCCCTCAACGTCCTGCTTAGTCATTGCAAGAGAGGTCTCGTCAGCCTGGTTCCAACCGGACTTGCCCATATCACCTGCGCCTGTACCGCAGAGATAGTAAGCGTTAGTGTCTTCTACGTACTCATCAGACTTGAAAGCTGCGAAGATATCAACGTCAGCCTCAACTGCTGCTTCGAAATCGAAGGGCTGAGTAAGAGATGCCTCAGCATACCAACCGGTGAAGGTCTTGCCTTCGGATTCAGGAGTCCAAGCCTCAAGCTTAGAACCCTTTTCAACTTTGTCTTCTCTAAGAAGCTTGCTACCCTGGTACCAGGAAACTGTTACCTTGTTAGCATCATCCTCGCCGCCCTGATCGCCACTGTCCGGACCACCGAAAAGGCTGTTGATCACGTCACAGGAAGCGAAGCATGCTACGGAGAGAGAAAGCACCATAATAAGTGCGATTACAGATAAGAACTTTTTCATGTTCTACTCCTTTGTTGTTTTTTGCCCGTGGGCATTATTTTTGTGGGCTTACCTTATAGCTTTACAGATGTATATCAGGAAAAAACACTTTAGTTTACTTGTCCCCAAGGGGACAAGTAAAGGGATATCCCTTTACAAATTAAAACATTTATTATCCTTAAGAATACTTATATCGATATAAGGCCCGAACCCGGTAGGAATATTATACAATGAAAGGGGGGTGAATGTCAACCGTTTTTGTAAATTTTACCTAATGCACAAATTTTTTTAATTAATTTTGTGCAAAAAATACATTAAAATTATTTATTTTTTTAAAGTAAAATTTAGGCTGCCACAACAGTCTGTGAATACTCGGACAAATGTCTGTAATATCCATGACTGTTATGGCAGCCTATTACTTTAAAAAATATTAATAAACACTATAATCAGTTGTTCATAACCCAGTCGTTTACAAGCACGATTGCGCTGTAAGCAGGAACGGTTATCTCACCGGATACTGTGCCGAGCGACTCTGCGCCTGCAACAGAACCGTTACAAACCATATTCCAGGTGCCATTAAGCTCATAGGTCATTTCTTCTGCCGTGGGATTGAGAAGGATAAACGCCTTGCCACCCCTATGGTTATCAATCTCAACGTATGCTTTGCCACCACCGTTTTCAATGGTGCTGCCTATAATGGCAGAGTTGTTTGTGGTAAAGATAGAATGTGCCTTTCTCATCCGGATAAGTCCCTTGTAGAACTCTACCATATCATATTCGATATTACCTTCCTTGAGAACATCCCATTTGATGTTGTTGACCTCATCACTGGACTTGTAGCTGTTTTCATCAAAACCACCGTCCTCGGTAGGCTTGGTGCGAAGCATTTCCTCGCCAGCCTGGAAGAATACTGCGCCATTGGAAATAAAGAGAATGGTTGCGCCAAGACGGTTCATAGCAAGTCTTTCCTCAACCGTGTTGTCGGGGTTAGAAATCGCAAGCTTATCCCAGAGGGTATTATTGTCGTGGGCGGACATATAGTTAATTACCATTGCATTCTTAACCTTCCAGCTTGCGCCTGTACCACTACCACCCTTGATGCCGAAGAGAACGCCGGGGAATGTGCCTGCGCCTGCGCCACTGATGTAGCCCTTGGAGTCGGTCATAAATACGCTGCCTTTAAGGCCGTCGCGGATTGCGTCGTTAAATACTGCGATACCTCCGAGAGCACCTTCAAGAGGAACGATCTTGCTGATCTGAGTCTGATTAGCCTGCGCGCTGCCGTCGATGGTGTTACCCATGGTCCAGCCCTCGCCGTAGATAATAGCCTCGGGATTTACTGCATGAACCGCATTTTCAACCTTCTGCATGGTTGCGAGGTCGTGAAGACCCATAAGGTCAAAGCGAAGACCGTCAAGGTTGTATTCCTCGATCCAATATTTAGTGGAATCAACCATAAACTTGCCGTACATATATCTTTCGGAAGCAGTGTCGTTACCACAACCCGAAGCAGAGGAGTTTGCGCCTGTAGCAGTATATCTGTAGTAATAGTAGGGAACGATTCGATTGAAGGAGGAATTTCCGTCATAGGTGTGGTTGTAAACGACGTCCATAACAACAGCTATACCAGCCTCGTGAAGAGCCATAACCATCTCTTTGTATTCCCTGATTCTCACTTCACCGTTATAAGGATCGGTGGAATAGCTTCCCTCGGGAACGTTGTAGTTCTTGGGATCATATCCCCAGTTGAAGCCACTGTCGGGATCAGCCTCGTTTACTGTTGCGTAGTCATAAACGGGAAGAAGATGTACATGAGTTATACCAAGCTCCTTGAGATAGTCGATACCAACGCTCTGGCCGTACTCGTTCTTAAGACCGGTTTCGGTAAATGCAAGGTACTTGCCCTTGTACTTGGAGTCTGCGATCTTGTTGGAGAAGTCTCTTACGTGCACCTCCCAGATAACAGCGTCAGAGTAGCTGTTCATACCGCTTGAGAAGTTTACGTCGCTCCAGCCCTCGGGATCGGTCTTGGAAAGATCAACTACCATACCGCGGTTACCGTTAAGTCCTGCAGCCTTTGCATAAGGGTCAACAGCGTCCTGTGTGCCAACAGATGTAGTTACGGTGTAGGTATAGTAGGTACCGTGACCGCAGCTTTCGGTGTGAGACCAAACGCCCCTTTCACCCTTAACCATATCTACGCTCTTATATGCATCACCCTCGTGGCCGGAGGTGAAGAGATTAAGAACGACCTTGGATGCTGTGGGAGCCCAAACCTTGAAGGTGGTGCTGTCACCGTTAATAATTGCGCCGAGATCATCACCGTCGTAGATGTAATTTTCTAAGAAGTAGTCGCTATCAAAAACGTCTGTAGGAACTACTGCCTTTTCACCGTAGTTTTCAATTACTACTCGGTAGTTCTTGCTGATATCAAGCTCTTCCTCTACTTCAATTATACCGGAGGATACCTCAAGACCCATATTTGTAACAGAAAGAACCGAAAGCTCACGGTCGCCTTCATAAACCTTTATCTGACTGAAGTCGGTAATGGTAGTTTTTGGGGTAACGTTATATTCGATCTTATGGAAATCAACCATTCCCGCTATAGTGAACTTCTTTAACATTGTGAGCGTCTTTCCTCCGTCATTGCTCGAATACTGTGCGGGATCTCCGCTTTTAAGATATATGAAGGTTTCCTCGCCGTCGATTACAGCAAATCTATCCTCCTGAGTTCCATCCTTAGTTGCCTGACCCCAGGATTTTCCACCGGGATCGGAGCAGTCGGTACGAACGATAAAACCAACCTGATCGATACCAACCGGAACGTTGATAACAACCTTTGCGCCATATGCACAAGGATGCATGGTGTAGCCGTAGCCTTCCTTGCCGTCCCACCAGCACCAGATATCGCAATTCTCGATAACACCGGGATGAGACCAATAAAATGTGATCTGATTATGTCCCTCTTCCTTAGGGAGAGTATATTCGTCTTCGGGAATTATCTGATCACCACCGTTTTCGCCACCGTTGTTGCCTTCGTCACCCTGATTGCCCTGATCCTTGTTGAAAAGATGACAGGATGTGAGGGAGAGGGAGAAGAGCATAACCAACACGAGCAGCATTGAAATAATTCGTGTACAGTTAATTTTCATAATGTTCACCTCATTCTTTTTTTGCACCTAAGTGCATTATAATTTTATTTTTATCGGCTTCAAAAAGATTTGGTTTATCCATTTTTTACCCTTTTGAAGTCACGAGCTTTATTATTTTAACATAAAAAAGATGATTATGTCAATTATCAAAAGAGTCAAAAAATAATTAAATTTTTGTATAAAGTACACAAAATTTTAGCTACTCAATACTTATGATATCGCGGCAAAAAAGCAATCATTTTTCTTCGATTTTTAGTAAAAATCGGCTGAGGAATCCTTAATTTCTGTGCTTTTCGCTTGCTCCTGCAATCGTTGTGCAATTACAACAAAAAAATCTGATATTGTTTGAACAAACTGTTCAAAATATATACAATTCGTGCTTGTTTTTTTGCATTTCGTGAAAAAACATGCTTTTAATAAAAAAATATGCTATAATAACTTTGAATAAAAGTATTTAAATAAAAGGATATCCCTTTACTTGTCCCGAATGGGACAAATAAACAAAATTTTTATTCGGATATAATAGTGTGTTCATAAGTGTGTGAGCGACCTTAGTGGTAGAGGATCGGTTGCAGGTTGGATGAGCACAGGATTATAAATAAGAAAAGGAGAACTTATCAATGTTAAGAATTTTGCTCATTTTTCTTTTGTCATTGATTATTGCGTTGGGCTCTACTGTTTTCATGTATAAGTCTGAAGTAGACGGCATGATTCAGATGGGTCAGGATAAGCTCGACGAGATAATTAATGGAGAAAAACCCGATGACCCTGATGATCCTTCCGGTGGTGAGGATGAGCTTAAGGTCGAATCCATTGCGCTGGATACTACCGGTGCAAAGCTTGAATTCGCCTTTGGTGAAAAATTCTCTGCTGAAGGTCTTAAGGTTATCGCTACCTACGTTGACGGTAGCAAGAAAGAAATTGCAATCGAGGATTGCAAGCTCGTTAAACCCGACACAACCAAGCCGGGTGATAGACAGGTTACTGTAGTTTATGAGGGCAAGAGCGCTCGCTACAACGTTACCATCAATATTAAAGTTATTCCTACCATATCTTCCACACCTCTTGTTGAAATCGTAGGCAAGAACGATTCCGTTCCCTATCGTGTTGAGGCAGAGCTTATCGATATGGTTACTCCCGGTGTTGTTAAGGCTGAGGGCTATGACAGCTTTGTTGCCGAGGCTCCTGCTGATGCTGACATTACCGGTGGTGATCAGTATCTTACCGGATATGGTGTAGCTTGGAACTATTTCGGTTTCACATTTACTGCTGCAGAAAAATTCGAGGGTACCACACTCGTTCTTCGCGTAGCTAACTCTACAGGCAAGAGTATTGATGCGGGCATTATTAAGATGTATCTTAACTTCAGCCAGGATGAGAACGGCGTTTCTTCCGGTGAGATTCCTCTTGATGGATACATAATTCCTGCAGACGGTGCTTGTAAGTGGATGGATATCGTTATCCGTAACGTTACTATTCCCGAGGGCACTAACACACTTACATTTGAGACTCAGAAGGATAATGCGTTTGACATCGACTACGTTGACTTCTACGTAGGCATGCGTTACGTAAACTCCGTTGTAGAGATCGTTGATTCTACCACAATCGTTAAGGATCTCGAGAGTCTTGATACTGAAAAGGCATTTACTCGTGATGACGTTGCAAATGCTCACGGTCTTAAGCCCGGTCAGCTCTTCGTTGAGACTGTTAGTAAGCCCATTGATGGTCAGGTTACCAGTGGTGGCACTTCAGTAGGTGCTATCGGTAAGGGATCTCAGATCTCTACTACCATCCGTGTTGCTCAGGATTCTACCGTTCGCATCCTGTTTAAGGCAAGTGCGGTAGGTAAAGGTGCTTACAACGTAGCCGATAACTGGAACTTCTACATCGACGGTGTGAAGATCAACATCGTTGAGGTTAAGAACATTGAAGGTGGTAACCAGGCAGAAGGTCAGTGGTGGGATTGGAAGTACACCAACATTGGTGAAATCAACCTTCCCGCAGGCGATCACTACTTCCTTCTCGAGGTTCACGGCACCGACTGTAACGTAGATACCGTCGAGTTCGAGGTCGTTTCCTTCGGCTCCTTCGATGAGAGTGGAACTAATATTGAGGATATGTACGTTCCCGAGGAAATTCCCGAGGCAGATATCAATATCGACAAGAAGGGCGAGTTCGTATTTGAGGCAGAGAACCTTGATATGAGTAACCTTACTCCTTCAGCAGGACAGACTGCAGTAGGCGTTGAGACTCCTTCGGGCGACGGTCCCGCAACAAGTGGCGGAAAGTCTCTCGGTTTGGCAGGTGGCGGTTACGCGAGCTTTACATTCAAGCTTAATGACAAGGCTACTATTCAGATCTACGGTGTGCTTGCACACGCTCACGGTGGCGAGGCTGCTACCTTTATGAGCGCAAAGCTTAATGACACCGATCTTGCTCTCTCCGGCACTCTTCCCGTGGGTACAGGCTCTATGCCTTATTGGAATTGGGCTAACATCCCCTTCGGCGAGGCTGTTGAGCTCGAGGCAGGAACATATACCCTTACCGTTAACTTCCTCTCTAACCCCAACGTTGACTGCTTCAAGATCAACGTTCTCTCTTACGGTGAAGAGGAAGAGGGCTTTAAGGTTACTGTCGAGGCAGAGACCTTCGATAACGAGGGTGTTGTTACCAGACAGGATATGATCGATGCAGGCAGAATTCCTGCAGGTCAGTATATGTCCGAGACCGGTAACGGTGCAACCTGTATTTGTGGCTTCACTGCAGGTACCTGGTTCAAGTTCAACGTAAATCTTGAAGAAGCTAAACTTATTGAAATGTTCCTCGTTGGTGCTACCGACGCAGGTGGATATGACGTTTCTACTAAGTTTACTCTTAAGGTAAATGGCAATGACGTTGTTATTCCTTCCGGTAGTATTACCGGTTCGGGCGCAACTCCTTATTGGGATTGGCAGACAGTAAGTCTTGGTAAGTTCAACCTTAACGCAGGTGACAACGAGATCGTTCTTACCATTGTTGACGGACATCCCAATCTTGATAAGGTATTCTTCGTTGAAGTAAGCGAAGAGCCTGTTACACCTCCCACACACGAGTGTGAGAGCGTATGTCCCGAGTGTGGCAAGTGCCTTGACGCTGAGTGCGCAGAGGACGCTTGTGCTGAGAAGTGCGAGGGTCACC
>JAFTON010000110.1 GCA_017463765.1 Clostridia bacterium
AGGTCCATGATTTCCTGTGCATTGGTCTCAGCCATCATAGCAAAGCCGGTCTGACGACAAGCATATACGTCAGAGTGATCACCGAAGATGTTAAGTGCGTGAGAAGCAACACATCTTGCAGAAACGTGAATTACGCAAGGAAGAAGCTCGCCCGCAATCTTGTACATGTTGGGGATCATAAGAAGAAGACCCTGGGATGCGGTGTAGGTAGTGGTGAGCGCACCTGCTGCAAGAGAGCCGTGAACAGCGCCTGCTGCGCCTGCCTCAGACTGCATCTCAACAACGTTTACGTTCTGGCCGAGAATATTCTTGGCAGGCTCGCCAAAAATGTTCTTATCCGACGCAGACCAGGTGTCGGTTACTTCCGCCATAGGGCTGGAAGGGGTGATAGGGTAGATGGCAGCAACTTCGGTAAACGCATAAGAAACGTGAGCCGCAGATGTGTTACCATCCATAGAAATTTTTCTTCTCTCTATCATTGGTTTATCCTCCATATAAAAAATTAATTACATTATTAATATAAGTAAGCAAAACACACGCGCGTAGCGTGATTGCTTCCTCAAACCAACATTATATCACAAAGTTTTTAAAAAGTAAAGAGTTTATATGCATATTAATAAAGTAAAATTTTATTTATTTACTTTTTTCTCAGCCATACGGATAAGTGGAACTACAGCAAGAGCAAGAAGTGCAATTATTGCACCGGCAAGGAAAATCTCGCGTGCAGGAACGTAAAGAGAGGTAAGCAAAGCCTCTCCCGACAGTTCTCCACCACCAAAGTTTTTATTAAGTGCATTTGCAATAGCCGGACCGATAAGCATGGGAACAAGCACGCTGGCAACCATTCTTACACCCTGCATCTTACCTGCAGCCTCGGCAGGAGTGTAATCACGCATAATAGAACCGTTAAGAGCTGTACTGAAGATATTGCCACAGATCATAACGAAGCCACCAAGACCGAAGAGAATCATAAGCAGAGCCTTGTTCTCTGCAGGAATGAATGACGCAAAATACATCCAGAAAAGGCCAAGCGAAAGGATGATCGATGCAAAGTAAAGCAGCTTGCTCTTTGAGGTCTTGTCAGACAGCTTGCCGAGGAAAAGGTTCACGACAGCACCGGCAATAATTGCGATAGCGAACACTGCGCTGTATTCAATAACGCTGAATTTCAGACACTGTTCCATATAAATAATGAGGTAAGACATAAAGGTCTGGATTGCAATACCGAATACAGCCACAGAAAGGAGGGTTGCATAGAAGGGCAAATGCTCCTTGATAACAGATGGACGGAAGCCGTAAATTATATCACTGAAGTCACCTGATTTCTTAAGATCGGGAGAATCCTTGAACAGAAAGATTCCTGCCACACCACAAAGAGTGATCAGAACACCGAGGCAAATAAAGACGGGAGTATAGCCACCAAGAAGATCGGTAAGAATGCCAAGTCCACCTGCAACAATCAGAAGTCCTACGAGAGGAAGAATGGACAGTACACTCTCAACGTAACCTCGGTAAGAGGGCTTAGTATTATCGGTAACCCATGCGCTGAAAGCAGCATCGTTTGCAAACGAGCCGAAGAGGGTCATTACACAGTCACCGATTACAACAAGTGTAAGACAGAGCGTAACAACCTGTGTGCTTTCTTTACCGAGCACGGATGCTACTATATCGGGAGTAAGACAGCCGAACAGACCAACAGTAACACCCCAGATAATATATCCTATAGAAATAAATCTACGCCTGTTACCAAGCTTATCCGAAAGGGTGCCTGCCACAAGAGTAACGACGGTTGCTACAATACCACTGAGCTGAACCATAAGCGTAACCGTGTTAAGAACTGCATTTCCCTGCGCTGCTTCTACGTTAACAAAATCCTTGAAGGTGTTGTAAACAAAGGTGCCGAAATACATATTCTCCACAGACCAGGCAATCTGACCTATAGTGCCAAAAAGCAAAAGAAGAAACCAATTTTTCCTTGAAAACTTTTCCATATTTTTCACTTCCTGAAATAATTATTTGAAACCGACTCAATTATATCAAATAATGAAGGCTATGTCAACCGATTTTTATAATCGTTTTTCATTCGGAAGAAACTTCCGGGCAGAAAAAACATGTTAAATATTATTTTTATTAAATTTAAAAATATTTTTTCGTTATATTTTTACATATTTCTTGACAAATCAGGAAGTATATGTTAAAATATATTAAAATAATACTTTTAAATAAAAATAAAAGGAGTTACGACAATGCCTGAGATCAAGTATGAAGTTGTTGACAGAATCGGTATCGTAAGCGAAGGTAACAACGGCTGGAACAAGGAGCTTAACCTTATCAGCTGGAACGACAGAGAGCCCGTTTATGATATTCGCACATGGTCTCCCGACCACGAGAAGATGGGTAAGGGCGTTACTATTACCGTTGCAGAGGCGAAGGTTCTTCGCGATATGCTCAACGCACTTAACCTCGACTAATTACTTAAAAGTGGAAAAGATGCTGCGCAAAGCGCAGCATCTTTTTTTGCAAAAATTAAGAGTAGATACATCGTTTTGACAACTTTTATTTACTTTTTAATATTATATAATCTTAATTTTGCGTTTTTGTTTTTTGATTATTCATTGTTTTCTTTAAAAAATCTATCTACCAAAGCACGTATAATTTTAATAGTTCCGGACTCGGTATTAAAGCGTTCGTTCTCTTTTTTTAATATAGATGCATGATCTGACAGCGACGTACTTACACCGATAAGCATAGGATTAAAAACTCTGTTAATCAGACTCTCAAGCTCTCGTTCGCCTATCCTGCGCTCCAGAAGATCTGCTGCAAAGGAAATCGCACCACTCGTTTCTCTATATCTGTGAAGCACGTTCTCTGCGAGTCTGTGATTAGGTTTTTCACTTAAAAACAGCCGGATTATCCCCTCATCCTTCTTTTTGATAACAATCATCCTTGTGTTCGCTGTCTCCGGAAAAATCAACTCAATCTTATATACTATGTTTCCGTCCGGATCCGAGACTGCCTCCCCCAATGCTCTGATGATATACTTTTCACCCCGAAGATCACACAGGTTGTTTTTATATCCGTACAGTCCGATTTTCATGGTGATTTCCTCGCCTCCCTCCCTGACGGCAAGTATAAGCTCCTCACCCACACGATATAATCTTACGTAATCAATTGAACTGTTAAGACTATTTTGTATCACGCGAAGAATAAGTGGCATGGTTGTAGCATTGTTTTTTGTAATTACATAATTGCCGAGAATTTCGTTCCATGCAGTGTCAAAGGCGGTACGTGATTTTATTCTCATAAAATATCCGAATCCACCCCCTCGTTCTCTGGGGTGCACCCAGCGCCTTGAATTAAAGAATGTCTGCTGCTTCGAAGCAAGGAGCCTTATACTTTTCTGATCAACTTCATCATTTATAGTTCCTCCAAGATATTTTCTTATTATTTCAAGAGCCGGACTGTCCTGAAAAAACTCATTATTGCCACTTGTAACAACTGCAATAATATTGTTTTTGGGGCATATCCAGACGTTCTGGCCAAGCATGCCGTTAAAAAGAATCTCTCTGTTATCTCTTCCGACCCACATCTGATATGCATAGTTAAAGTTGCCCATAGACTCAGGTGATATAGCTTTTACCGTTGAGGAAGCGTGTACCCATTCCTCAGATAAAATACGCTTGCCCATAAACACTCCGTCGCAGTGCAGCATATATCCAACCTTTGCCCAGCTCTCAGCCGACATATAAAGGCCCCAGCCACCCTTTTCTGTTCCCTCAGGGCCTCTTTCCCACAGATAGTTTGTAATGCCGAGAGGATCGAAAATATACTCATCAGCAAGCGAGCCAAAGCTTCTTCCTGTTACTCGTTCGGCAATCCTGGCAAGAACATAGCTATTCATGCTATTATAGGCAAATTTAGTACCCGGAACAAACCTCACCACAGAAGAAAAGAATGCCACCGTCCAATCCCTCTCGGTCACGGCACCCGCTTCTGCAAAATCCGCTCCACTTGTCATAGACAGCAGATGCTCCACCGTAATCAATGGAAACCTTTTGTCTTTGTATGCTATCTCGGGAAAAATCTCGGATACCTTCCATTCAAGCTCTATTTTCCGATCATCCACAAGCTTGCCGATCACCATTCCCAAAACGGTTTTCGACATAGAGTGAGATACGTGCCATTCATTAACGCTATATCCATCTGCAGAGCATTCGCAAATCACATCACCGTCACACAGCACCATCAGGCTATGTACGCCTGCTCTGCGTTCGCTCTCAAGCTCACACAGCATATTATATATTCTGCGCGAGGATATTCCTTTTTTCTCGGGCAGGCTGCGTTTGAAGAACGGCCTCTCTCTTTCGCTTACCTTATATTTTTGAGGGTAAAGTGGCATTACGTTCATATCTACCTTGCCACCGAATAGCAATGAGGTTATCAGCTCCACCGATCGCTTCTTCCATTTTTCCATATGCAAATCCGTCCTTATTATTATACAATTAAGTATACCAAAAACATAAGGATTTTATTTATAAAAAAGTGCTTCGCACTAAGAATTCAGCAATATCAAGGCTTTGCGAATAGTAAAGACATCAACTGCTGAATTCTTAGTGCGAAGCACCTTTCGGGGCTTGCTTGATTTAGAGCAGAAATCTTCGTTTGCGAGCGTGAGGCGTATTGGCATACGTCGAGCGAGTAAACGGAGATAGAACAAAAACTC
>JAFTON010000111.1 GCA_017463765.1 Clostridia bacterium
AAATATTTTTATTTTTTTTTTCAAGGTACTTGAAATAATTTTAAAAAAGTGATAAAATAAGCAAAAAACATATCTTACGAGGTAAATAATGAAGCTACTTATTGCATCGGATATACACGGAGACCTTGAGTCTGCAAATAATGTCATCTCACGCTTTGCAGAGGAGGGCTGTGACAGACTTCTTCTTTTGGGAGATATTCTTTATCACGGACCACGAAACGATCTTCCGGAGCATTATAATCCGAAATCGGTTATTTCACTTTTAAATAAATACCGTAACATTATTCTTGCCGTTCGTGGAAATTGCGATACGGAAGTAGACCAGATGGTACTTAACTTCCCTGTTCTTTCCGACTATGGTTGTCTTTTTCTTGACGGACTCACGGTTTATGCTACCCATGGACACAAATACAGTATTGATAGTCCCCCTCCCCTTTGTAAAGGAGATATACTACTCGGAGGACATACGCACGTTCCGGCCTGCATAGGATTTGGTGATGAGAATTACTATCTCAATCCAGGCTCTGTCGCTATTCCCAAAAATGGTTTTCAAAAAAGCTATATGATTTATGAGAACAAATGCTTTACCGTTAAGGATTTTAACGGTAATACTTTACTAACAAAACAGTTCTGATCACAAAAGTGAGTCGGTATCGGCTCACTTTTTGCTTTTTTGAATATACTGTCAAGAAAAGAAGGAGGTTACTTATGAACTCATACGCTTATTACAACGGACAATTCGGTAAAAGAGAGGAAATCTCTGTTCCTCTGTCTGACAGATCAATCTTCTTCGGAGATGCAATTTACGATGCTGCAATCGGATCCTATGACAGAATTCTCTGGGAGGAAGAACACATAAACAGATTCTTGTGCAACGCTGACCGTATAGGAATAAAGCATAGCTTTACTAAAAATTACCTCTCACAGCTTCTTCGGGAGATTGCCGTTCGCTCAATGCTTGACAGCTATTTCATTTATTTTCAGATGTCACGAAGCCACCCGACAAGAAATCATTCGGCCATCGGTTGTAATGCAAATCTGCTTGTTACGGTAGAACCGATGGAGATCAGAAAAGAATACGAGCCACTAAAGCTTATTACAGTCGATGATCATAGATATGAATACTGTGATATCAAAACGATAAATCTTTTACCTTCGGTTTTATCGATGACGCAGGCTGAAAACCAAAACTGCGACGAGGCAGTTTTTGTTAAAAACGGAATTATTACAGAATGCTCAAAATCAAATATTTCAATAATAAAAGAAGGCAGACTGATTACACATCCAAAAACAAACAGAATTTTACCGGGAATTGCACGAGCGCACCTGTTAAAGCAATGTTCTGCTATTGACGTTCAGGTAGTAGAAAGAGAGTTCGATATATCCGAGCTTATAGAGGCAGACGAAGTTCTTATTTCAAGCACAACGAAGCTCTGCAAAAAAGCAAATAGCATAAACGGCATTTCCATAGCCGGCAAAAATCAGTACGTAGCAGATAAGCTTTGCGATAAAATGTATGACGAATACATCAATTTTTGCAAAATATGAACATTTTTCATAATATTTTTTGCCACTTTGACAATTTTTTCACTATTTTCCTTCAATAAGGTGTTGATTTTTTAAAATTTATATGATATAATTTTAAAGATTTTATATGCGCATAGCGCATTTATAGTTAAGGAGGAAAAAAATATGCTGAAAAAACTTTCCACAATTCCCTTCCAAGGAACCGCGGAACAGGATGCACAGCTTGCCCTGGTCATTGAGAAGTACAAGGGCGATAAGAGCCGTCTCATGGCAGTTATGCAAGAGGCTCAGGGAATATACGGATATCTTCCCATCGAAGTACAGAATAAAATCGCAGAGGGTATGGATATTCCACTTGAAAAGGTATACGGAGTTGCTACCTTCTATGCTCAGTTCTCTCTTTCTCCCAAGGGCGAGAATCACGTTGCAGTTTGTCTCGGAACAGCATGCTACGTTAAGGGCTCGGGTGCTATTTACAACAAGTTCCAGGAGCTTCTTGGTATCGGTGGTGACGAATGCACCCCTGACAGAAAGTTCTCTCTCACTGCTTCACGTTGCATAGGTGCATGTGGACTTGCTCCCGTACTCACGGTTAACGAGGACGTTTACGGCAGACTTACGGCTGATGACGTCAAAGGAATAATCGAAAAATATAATTAATAAAAACAAATCTCTTTCCAGGAGAAGAAACATTATGAAGATTTCAAAAATGCAGGAGCTGCTCGAAGCAAAGGTGCTTTGTGGAGAAGAATTTCTTGGCAGACACGTATATTCTGCGTGTGGCTGTGATCTTATGAGTGACGTACTCGCATTTGCAAAAGATCAGGCAGTGCTTCTCACCGGATTAGTTAACACTCAGGTTGTAAGAACCGCCCTTATGATGGATATGAATTGTATCGTCTTCGTTCGATCCAAAAAACCCGGAGATGATATTATCAAGCTTGCAGAAGAGCATGAGCTTGTAATTTTAAGCACTGATAAACCCCTTTACGTTTCCTGCGGACTGCTTTATACAAACGGCCTTGCCGGTTCTAAAGAGGTTAAAAAATGAGTGACAATTTAATTTTTCGTTTTGAGGTTTTAGGAAATGACTTCACCTCTGCAGGGCAGGCATCGGTTCAGGTTAAGAAAAATCTGAGACAGCTTGGATTTGATTCTGAGATAATCAGACGCGTTTCCATCGCTATGTATGAAGGCGAGATTAACATGGTTATTCACGCAGGAGGTGGAGTTGCCGAGGTAATTGTTTCCGAAGAGTACATAGAAATTATTCTTGAGGACACCGGTCCCGGCATTAAAGACATTGAACAGGCTATGCAGGCAGGATATTCAACAGCCTCCGACACGATTCGTTCGCTTGGATTCGGCGCAGGCATGGGTCTGCCTAACATGAAAAAGAACACCGATACAATGGAGATTACATCTACAATCGGTGTTGGAACGCGCATAGTCATGAGAGTTTTGCTTTAAGGAGGACTTAAAATGAAACCCTATGAACATTCGGTTTTGCTCGATCCGAGCAAATGCACCGGCTGTACCACCTGTATGCGACATTGTCCTACCGAGGCGATAAGAATCAGAGACGGTCGTGCCGTAATTCAATCTGACAGATGTATTGACTGTGGTGAGTGCATCCGTCATTGTGATAACGGAGCAAAGCGTGCCGTAAGCGACAAGCTATCCGATATGGATCATTTCAAGTGGAAAATTGCACTCCCTGCACCTTCGCTATACGGTCAGTTTGACAATCTTGACGATATCGACTACGTGCTTAACGGGCTTTTGAAAATCGGATTTGACGAGGTATACGAGGTAGCTAAGGCTGCCGAGCTTGTATCTGCATACACCCGTGTGTATCTGCAGACCGAAGGCGTAAAGAAGCCTGCTATCAGCTCTGCATGCCCTGTTATTCTCAGACTTATTTCTCTTCGCTTCCCTTCTCTTGAGGAGCACGTTATTCATATGCTTCCACCTATGGAAATAGCAGCGAAGCTTGCTAAGAGCAAGGCTGCTGAGAACCATCCGGAGCTTTCTCCCGACGAAATCGGAGTGTGCTTCATTACTCCCTGTCCTGCTAAGGTCAGCTATGTCAAGAACGGATTTGCAGGATATACGAGTGCTGTCGATAAGGTCGTTTCAATCAGTGACATTTATTTCCAGCTTATAGGCGAGATGAGTATTGACGATCAGATCGAGGATCTTGCCGAAACCGGACGAATCGGCATCGGATGGGCAAATTCCGGTGGAGAAGCTACTGCTATATTTAACGAAGACTATCTTGCGGCAGACGGAATTGAGAACGTTATCCATGTTCTTGATCAGATAGAAAACGGAAATATACCACCTCTCGAGTTTATCGAGCTTAACGCCTGTACACGTGGCTGCGTTGGTGGAGTTCTTACCATGCAGAATCCTTTCATCGCAGAGGCAAGACTCCATTCCTTAAGAAGATATTTACCTGTATCTCAGAACGCTATTCCCATGGGTGTAAATTATATTCCCGACGATTTTCTATTTGAGGATCTGCCTGAGTACGATCCAATCAGCCGACTCGGAAACAGTATTGCTGAATCAATGAGAATGATGGCTGATATTCAGAAATTCAAATCTACCCTTCCCGGCATTGACTGCGGTTCCTGTGGCGCACCAACCTGCAGAGCATTTGCCGAGGATGTTATTAAAAGAACTGCATGTCCCGAGGACTGTCGCTTGAGAGACGCGTGGCAGAAGAAGGACGGAAAGGCGTAAATCTTATGACAGTGGAGGCTTTTGTAAAAGAAACAGGATGTAAAATCCTTTGTATGCCCTGCCCGGACAAAGAGATTGATGGCGTATATATCGGAGATCTTCTTAGCTGGGTTATGGGTAAGGCTGATCAAGGCAACGTATGGATAACAATAATGTCGAATATTAACACCGTAGCAGTTGCTACTCTCGTTGATGTTTCCTGCATTTTACTTGCAGAGGACGTTGTACCTGATCCCGACGTGCTTAACACAGCCGAATCAAAAGGAATCAATATTATTTCAACATCGCTTTCAGCCTATGAGGCGGCGTTGATGATTTCCAAAATCTGATTTTGAAGAAGTATTACTACGACCTCCACCTTCATTCCTGTCTCTCACCTTGTGGCGATGATGATAATACACCAAATAATATTGCCGGCATGGCAAAGCTGTGCGAGCTTGATATAATTGCTCTCACAGATCATAATACATGCAAGAACTGTCCTGCTTTCTTTGAGGCTGCTGAAAAATACGGAATAATACCTATAGCCGGAATGGAGCTTACTACAAGCGAGGATATTCACGTTGTTTGTCTCTTTGAACATCTTTCGGATGCGATGTCATTTGATGAATATATCGAGGCAAATCGAATTAAGTTCAGAAACAAACCCGAAATATTCGGCAGACAGCAGATACTTGACGGAGAGGACAAGCTTATTGGCGAGATAGACGATCTTCTGATCAATGCAAGCTCGGTTTCAATCGACGACGTGACCGAGGTTGTAGAAAGCTTTGGTGGCATATGCTACCCTGCACATATAGACAGAGATTCAAACGGTATTATTGCCATCCTCGGTACTCTTCCACAACATATTAAATTTAACTACTACGAGCTTCACAGTAAAAGCAGCATTATGAGTTATTCGGAAAGCTTCCGTATCGACCCAAGCCGTTTTATTGTCAGTTCCGATGCTCATTATCTGACCGATATTAGAGATAAGGAAAACTATTTTTATCTTGATAAGGACCTTGACGCAGACAGTATCAGACGATGCCTGTTTGAATTATTAAGGAGGAAACGGGAATGAAGGAGCTTTCGCTAAACATACTTGATATCGTAGAAAATTCGACAAAAGCCAGGGCAGACTTAATTGAAATACAGATTGTTGAGAAAAGCAACATTCTTACTATAAAAATTAAGGACAACGGAATTGGTATGACTAAAGATACTCTTCAGTCTGTATCTGATCCTTTTTACACCACCCGAACCACAAGAAAGGTTGGAATGGGTATTCCCCTGTTCAGATTTGCAGCCGAGCAGACCGGTGGGGGACTTTCTATTACTTCAAAGTATTTTGAAGAGCATCCAACTGATCATGGTACTGTGGTGATTGCGATGTTTGATAAAAATCATATTGATTTTACGCCACTTGGTGACGTCATATCAACAATTATTACTTTGATACAAGGTCACCCCAAGGTTGATTTTGTGTTTACACACAACATTGGCGAAAAAAGGGTGTTTCTTGATACAAGAGAGCTACGCGCCGTTCTTGAGGGCGTACCTCTCAATACCTTCGAGGTTCTTGCCTGGATCAGAGAAAACCTCGAAGAGCAATACAATTGATATTTATTAAAAAATATATATCCCAGAAAGGAAACAAAAAATGAAATCTTTGGCTGAACTTCAGGCAATCAAAGACAAAATGAAAAACAAGATTGTCCTGCGTGAAGGAAGCGGCGACGTTCGTGTTGTCGTAGGTATGGCTACTTGTGGCATTGCCGCAGGTGCGCGCCCTGTTCTCAACGCATTTGTTGAGGAAATTAATAACGCCGGACTCACCGATAAGGTTACGGTCTCCCAGACCGGATGTGTTGGCTACTGCCAGCTTGAACCTATCGTTGAAATTCATGAGGCGGGTAAGGAAAAGGTTACTTACATTCACATGACCGCCGAGAAGGCTCGCGAGGTTGTAGAAAAGCATTTAAAGGGTGGTCAGGTTGTATCGGATTATACCGTAACCGACGCCAACTGATAGGAGGTAAACGCAATTATGATTCGTGCTCACGTATTGATTTGTGGTGGTACAGGCTGTACCTCCTCAGGCAGTAAGACTCTTCAGGAGGCGTTTAATAAGAGCCTTGAGAAATTCGGTCTTACTGAAGAAATCAAGATGGTACAGACCGGTTGCTTCGGACTCTGTGCTCTTGGTCCTATCGTTATCGTTTATCCCGACGGCACATTCTATAGCCGTGTAACTGCAGAGGACGTTGACGTTATCGTTGAAGAGCATCTGCTTAAGGGTAGAATTGTTGACCGTCTTGTTTACAGAGACAGTGAAACCGATGCTATTGTTGAGGAACAGGCAAAGAACGTTTCTCTTTCGGATACAAAGTTCTACAAATCCCAGAAGCGTATTGTTCTCCGTAACTGTGGTGTTATTGACCCCGATAATATCGAGGAATATATCGCTATGGACGGTTATGCAGCGCTTGGTAAGGTTCTTACCGAAATGACTCCCGAGGACGTTATTAAGGTAGTATCCGATTCCGGTCTTCGTGGCAGAGGTGGTGGAGGATTCCCCACCGGTCGTAAGTGGGCTCTCTGTGCTCCTAACAAGGCAGATCAGAAGTACGTTGTTTGTAATGCAGACGAAGGTGACCCCGGAGCATTCATGGACCGTTCTATTCTTGAGGGTGATCCCCACTGTGTAATTGAAGCTATGACAATTTGTGGCTATGCCGTTGGCGCAACAAAGGGTTACGTTTACGTCAGAGCTGAGTACCCCATCGCAGTTTCCAGACTTCAGAAGGCGATTGATGATGCTAAGGCATATGGCCTTCTCGGTAAGAACATATTTGAATCCGGCTTTGATTTTGATCTCGAGATAAAGCTTGGCGCAGGTGCTTTCGTTTGTGGCGAGGAAACAGCTCTTATGACCTCTATTGAGGGCAACCGTGGCGAGCCCCGTCCCCGTCCTCCCTACCCTGCAGTAAAGGGTCTGTTTGGTAAGCCTACCGTTGAAAACAACGTTGAGACCTTTGCCAACATTCCTCAGATCATACTTAACGGTGCAGAGTGGTTCTCCTCTATGGGTACCGAAAGATCCAAGGGTACTAAGGTATTTGCTCTTGGAGGCAAGATCCAGCATACCGGCCTTGTTGAGATTCCTATGGGTGTTACTCTTGATACCATCATCAACGAGATCGGCGGCGGTTGTCCCGGTGGCAAGAAATTCAAGGCTGCTCAGACAGGTGGTCCCTCCGGTGGATGTATTCCCGCAAGCCTTATTAACACCGAGGTTGACTATGATAATCTTGTTGCACTCGGCTGTATGATGGGCTCGGGTGGTCTTATCGTAATGGACGAGGATAACTGTATGGTTGATATGGCTAAGTTCTTCCTCGAGTTCACCGTTGACGAGTCCTGTGGTAAGTGTACTCCCTGCCGTGTTGGTACAAAGAGACTCCTTGAGCTCCTTGATAAAATTACAGACGGTAAGGGCACTCTTGAGGATATTGACAGACTTGAGGAGCTTTGTAACTACATCAAGGCAAACTCTCTCTGTGGTCTCGGTCAGACTGCTCCCAACCCCGTTCTTGCAACTCTTAAGTTCTTCCGTGATGAGTATATCGCTCACGTTGTTGATAAGAAATGTCCTGCAGGTGTATGTAAGAGCCTGCTCTCCTTCGTAATCGATAAGGATAAGTGTATCGGCTGTGGCAAGTGCGCAAAGAACTGCCCTGTTGACGCAATTACAAAGACCGATTACGTTGCTCCCGGTCACAAGCTTGCTTCTTATACTATTGATACTTCTAAGTGTATCAAGTGTGGTGCTTGCGTAGCCGGTTGTAAGTTCAATGCTATTTCCAAGATGTAAAGAAAGGAGTACGCTGAAATGGAAATGTTAAATGTAACTGTTAACGGTATTGCTGTAAGCGTACCCAAGGGCGCTACGATTCTCGAGGCTGCCCGTGCAGCAGGCGTAGAAATTCCTACCCTCTGCTTTATGAAAGAAAAGAATGAAATCGGTGCTTGCCGTATCTGTGTTGTCGAGGCAACCGGCGCACGTGGTCTTGTTACTGCATGCGTTTATCCCGTAACCGACGGTATGGCTATTCAGACCAACACCCAGAAGGTAAGAGATGCAAGAAAGACAACTCTTGAGCTTATCCTTTCCACCCACGATATGAACTGCCTCTCCTGCTCCCGTTCTACAAACTGCGAGCTTCAGAAGCTTTGTCTTGAGTACGGTGTTGATTCTCACGCATTTGAAGGCTTCAAGCCCACATATGAGCTTGACTACTCCACTCCCCACCTTGTAAGAGATAATAACAAGTGTATCCTTTGCCGTAGATGTGTTGCTGTATGCAAGGAGCAGTACGTTTCGGTTATCGGTGCTAACAACCGTGGTATTGATACCTGTATCGGTCAGCCCTTCAACCTTTCTCTTAACGAGACTCCCTGTATCTCCTGTGGTCAGTGTACTGCAGTATATCCTACCGGCGCGCTTGTTAAGCGTGATGATACAGATAAGGTATGGGCAGCTCTTGCCGATCCCACAAAGCACGTTGTGGTTCAGACAGCTCCCTCTATCAGAGCTACTCTCGGTGAGTGCTTCGATATGCCCATCGGTACAAACGTTGAGGGCAAGATGGTTGCAGCTCTTCGCAGACTTGGTTTTGAGAAGGTATTCGACACAAATACTGCTGCAGACTTCACAATCGTTGAAGAGGCAACCGAGCTCCTTGAGAGAGTTAAGAACGGTGGCACACTTCCTATGATCACCTCCTGCTCTCCCGGATGGGTTAAATTCTGCGAGTTCTACTATCCCGAAATGATCGGTCACCTTTCTTCCTGCAAGTCCCCTCAACAGATGGGTGGCGCACTCATCAAGACCTATTGGGCTGATAAAATGGGCTATGATCCCAAGGATATTTTCGTGGTTTCTATTATGCCCTGTACTGCAAAGAAGTTCGAGGTAGGCAGAGAGGATATGTCTGCTGCTGAAGGTACCGTTGACGTTGACGTTGCACTCACCACCCGTGAGCTTGCAAGAATGATCGGTCGCGCAGGTATTAAGTTCACTTCCCTTCCCGACGAGGAATTTGACTGTCCTCTTGGCGTTGATACCGGTGCTGCTGTTATCTTCGGTGCTACCGGTGGCGTTATGGAGGCTGCTCTCCGTACTGCAAACGACGTTCTTACCGGCAAGGATAATTCCGAGATCGAGTTCCATGAGGTTCGTGGTACAGAGGGTCTTAAGGAAGCAACCTATAACATCGCAGGCATGGATATCAAGGTTTGCGTTGCATCGGGTGCAGCTAATGCTAAGCTTGTTATGGATAAGATTGCAAAGGGCGAGGCAGATTGGACCTTCGTTGAGATCATGGGTTGTCCCGGTGGTTGTGTAAACGGTGGTGGTCAGCCTATCCAGCCTCAGTACGTTCGTGACACCGTTGACCTTAAGGCTGTCAGAGCAAAGGCTCTCTACGATCAGGATCAGGCAATGGAGATGAGAAAGTCTCACCTTAACCCTGTAATCAAAGAGGTTTACGATAACTATTTCAAGGGTGGTTACGGCTGCCACGCAGCTCACCACGCTCTTCATACCTCTTATAAGGGTAGAAAGAAGTATAATTTCTGATATAAAGAGAATCTCCCACCAAATTAACGGTGGGAGATTTTTATTCCTTTTGCCTAAAAATGAAAAACAATGAATCGGTCACGTCTTTCAACTTGTGATTTTGTAGCAACCTTTCCTTGAATAAGATCATCGAGTGTATATTGATCCACAGACATTTTGTCTGTTTTGAAAAGTTTTTTGCTTTCGTAAATAAAAGAGCACCCACGAGGAGTGCTCTGGGAGGGGTATTCACCTTTGGTGAAGATATCCACACTCGCCTTAGATGAGCCAGCTCCTCACGGCTTCGTGGGATATGCGAACCCTCGCACCTTACGGTGCAGGGTTCGATCCTGACCGACTGTGCCAATAAAAAAGAGCACCCACAAAGCCTGCCCGTCTTAACGGAGAAATAACCAAAAACCGAATAGGACGAGAAAAATCCATCATGGACGAAAGTCTGTGATGGATTTTTCTTTGTGGCGAGAGTTAACAGTTTGTTAACTGGACTTTTTCCTCTTTCTGTGGTAGTGTGTTGTGCTAACAGGAGGTGCAACACATGAACAACCCGATAAAAGAACTATGGCACGGAAACATTATTCCGCAAGAGGACAGCCGAACCAACTCAAAGGAGATGAAGGAACTGCTTGGATACATGGCAAGGCATCACGAGGATTTGGAAAAGACCTTCACCGACGAGCAGAAAGAAACATTCGAGAAGTTCCACGATTGCTGGAGCGAGTACATGAGCCTCGCCGAAGCAGCCATCTTCGAGTATGCATTCAAGTTAGGAATGCAGATAGCCATAAAAACATTATCTGAATAAAAAAAGAAGAATCCATCACCGACTTTGTCAGTAATGGATTCTTGCCGTTCAATTTGGTAATGGGAGCCCTACTTGTTTTTTATAACCATGTAAATCAGTGCGATACAGATCAATTATGCTTATGATTGTTTTGTTAAGCTCAATTGCTTTATTCGTCATAGGGATGATTCGTTTGTTAGTATATTCAAGGACAAATTCCGCGGAATCAAAATCATGTCTAATGATGTTGTTTTGAAAAACCTTGTGAACAAGATTAACTCTAAAATCATTCAATTCTTCAAGGAAATCAAAAAACTCTGTAGTAATTGAAGAATCATTTTTTGCTTCGCTGATAAGCTTTCCTAAAGTAAACTTTGGCTTTTTCAAATATGAGTCATCATAATACCGATCATACTTAGCGCATATTTGTTCCACATTTTCTTTGGTGATCTCGCCTTGTTCTATCTCCTTGACAGATCTTTCATAGCAAATCAGTTTTCGCAAATTGAACTCAAACATTTGAGCGACTTCAATGAAGAATCCTATATTTGCATAAAACGAAGTTCGAACAGCATCATTGCCCTTTGCAATATCAGAATCGAATTGAATACTTATTATATGGTTACTCATATTCTGTTAATGTGTCCCATAGGTCTGCCGGCACCTTGAGAACGAATTTCGAAGATTTGGAAATCGCTTTCAAAAAGCAGTTCCTCGCTCTTTGAGTACTGTATTACACGGTATGCATATACTCCATTTGCCAAACCACTAATAGACTTGAAAAGGAATCCTTCTTCTATACTGAATTTTGCAATCATTTGTTCAGGCTCGCCACCAATAAATCGTGGGACATAAGCAATCATTCCGTGATGATTTTCTCTTTTGCCCTTAGCAATCCATAATTCAATCTCAGTTTTTCCACATTCAGTGCAACAAGGTTGGAAATAAATGTTCACTAAATCTGTTCCTGTTGAGTGCTTAATTTGAGCAGCTTCGATATAAGCGTTTCGTGTGGATTCTGCTTGTTTCTGATAGTACAAATCTTTATCAGCTTCTATGTACTGAACAGAAAAGATATAATCATCAGCTATATTGTCAGCAAATGAAAGTTTGATCTTTTCTGTACGGCTATTGAAATCCGAAACGAGCAAGAAATTACCTTCTTTTCTTTCTGCCGTATGCCATTCACCGTTGATACAGAATTCGCAAGACTCGATGTTGGAATTCGCTTGTACTGTAAATTCGTATTGTGTAGAGAAAATATCCTCTTCTTGAATCAATTTATACGTGTCTGTATCGTAATCAAAATCAGCAACGATAGGAGCGTGATTTTTTACGGATGAACAAGTATAAAAAACTTTTGTGTCTTGATTTTCTAATATAGCTCTTTGGTATTTATTCATAATGCACACCTCAACCCATCTTGCATATATAATCAATGCAGAATTTAAGTTCGTCTACCGACATGGTATCATTTGTTTTTTCGGAGTGAACGATGCTATTTCTGCATTTGCGAAGCTTATGAAGATAGCTAACAAAGCCTGCCTCAACATCGTAGCCCCATCCGTCGTCCTCACGACCGAATTTTGAACAATACTGATTAAGCATCTCGGAGAAATCTCCTTCGTAATGATACTTGCCACGCAAAACCGCCTCAAGTCTTACGCAAAGTTTAATAATGACAATTTCAAAATTACCTTTTGCAAGTTCATTCTTGAAGTATGTTTCATCTAAATCGTCGGTCACTCTATCCATATCAAGCTTGAGCGCACAATCATCAAGGATTTGTTTTTTGCAAGCGGCGATAAAAGTAAGTCTGCCACTATAATCGCTACCGAAAGAAGCCCTTTCCCTGAGCTTCATATGGTTTGCATTGCTTTTGGCACCTTCAGGATATGTAATGTTTCCGATTTGCTCAAGGCGATAGTTCAAAATCTTTCCGCATGAAACAACATCTCTTGCGAGAACAAATGTAATGAGTTTTTTATCCCCATTGTCAACAGCATATTCGAACAAAGCACGCCAATTATTATTGGAAAGGTACTCAATAGCACTTTCAATAGCAGCTCCTTGAATTTCATATGTTGTTACAGGATAACTTTCAATTGCTTTTTTGATGAGCTTATAGTCGCCGGTGGCAAGGATTTCATCAATACAGAGAACGCCACAATGTAAAGCGGATTGTATTGCAAGCTCGTCCGCACCAACCGTGTCATCCTTTTTAAGTTTTGCAACTCGAATCTCGTCTGCACTTGCAATATAACATTCAATGCGATTATTATATGCTTTCAACGCTTCGTTGATTTTGTTGAATTTCTCGACATTCTCGATATCCCCACGAGAAAGTGCTAACTCGATTGTGTTTTGGAGTATTCTTACTAAGCCATGAACGAGAGTGGGCGCAACAGAAAAGGCATACGAGTTGTTTTCTCGGCATACGCCGAATTTACTGATATGCAAGTTGTAGCTTCTCGAATAATTATCATAAACGAAAGGCAACTTCGAATAAGCGTATTCATTGTTTTTAATGGTTGTTTCTAAGAGCAATTGAAGCAATGAATGATTTTCGTGGAGATAGCAGCGATGAATCAAATATGGGAATACGGTGTACCAAACGCACTGCAACCCCTTCATGTTAGAAATGAGATATGCGATGGTATCATTGTTCACACGTTCATCCGTAACAATTACATCTAAAATATCATCGGTAATAATACAAGAATAATTTTCACCATGCGTTGCATGTTTGAAAAGTTCTTGCTCCTCGATGGATCTAAGTGCTTTTATACCGTCAGCTCCAAAGTTTATATTAAAAATAAATTGTCTATCAAGCACCGATGTTTTGTTCGTGATAAGCGCATATTTTATGAGAGTAGCGTTATCAAACTTAGTCACTCGCATAGTTCTATCATGAGAAGCATGGAGCGAACAAAAGTCTTTCCTATCACAGATAGCAGCAAAAACCTTTAGACTCTCATATTGCAAAATATAGTCAATTATTGTTTTTCCGTTTTCATCTTTGGTAGTTACATTGATATCGCTTAAGAGTGAGGGATCGTCAGTCTTCGCACAAAGCTCGGCCTTAGACATAACGACGATTTCTTTTTCGGGAGCTTTACCCGTCATAAGATAGTCAATGCTTACACCAAACAATTCGGCAAGCACCGGAAAGAATTCTATGCTTGGAAATGCATCGTCCTTCTCCCACTTGCTGACCGCCTTGTCGCTAACTTGCAATTTTTCTGCAAGCTCGACCTGAGTCCATCCTTTTTCTTTTCTGAGTGTAGCGATGGTTTTGCCCACGCTGTGTTTTTTATCAAATAGTCCCATAGAAACCTCCTGCGTTTTGTTGATTTAATTCTATCACAAGTTCGAAAAAATGTAAACCTACATCTCGTTGATGTGGGCTTTTTCTGTTTTTAGATGAAATACTTGCAATTCTACTTCTGGTAGAATTATATCATATATAGCGAATTTTGTCAATAAAAACAGCTATGATGATAAAAGTTTTATGAAATACAACAATCCGTGACAATTCGGGAAACAACAAAACGGTGTTTCAGACCGATTGTGCCAAATTAAATATTATTTCCCCAAAACAAAAAAATTATTCAAAAAGACCTTGACAAATTTTTCCGAGTATGTTAAAATAAAGCCCCTCACAAAGATGAGGTCTTGAAAATTGAATAGATGTAATTGTG
>JAFTON010000010.1 GCA_017463765.1 Clostridia bacterium
ATCATTCTGGAAACCCAGAAGGTGATGATATCGTATCCGGTTACAAGAGTGTCGGTGGGATAGTATCTCTTAAGATCCTCTGTGGAATCGGGCCAACCCAGAGTAGAGAAGGGCCAGAGTGCAGAGGAGAACCAGGTATCAAGAACGTCTTCCTCCTGTCTTACTGCGCTGCCACACTTAGGACAGGTTGCAATATCCTCCTTCGAAACCTCCATATGACCACACTCATCGCAATAGAAGGCAGGAATTCTGTGACCCCACCAGAGCTGACGGGAAATACACCAGTCAAGAATGTTGTTCATCCAATTGAAGTAGTTCTTCGAGAATCTTTCGGGAACGAAGTTTATAGAGCCGTTCTCAACAGCCTCGATTGCAGGTGCTGCAAGGGGCTTCATTTTTACGAACCACTGATCGCTTGTGAGAGGCTCAACGGTAGTTCCACAGCGATAGCAGGTACCAACGTTGTGATCGTGAGGCTCGGTTTTAACAAGATATCCTTCGCTTTCAAGGTCGGCTACAAGTGCCTTACGGCAGCTATATCTGTCCATGCCCTCATACTTACCGGCATATGCATTCATTGTTGCATCGTCGTTCATAACCTTGATCTGCTCAAGATTGTGGCGCTGACCTACAAGGAAGTCGTTGGGGTCGTGGGCAGGAGTGATTTTAACGCAACCTGTACCGAAGCCGATCTCAACGTAGTCGTCTGCAATTACGGGAATCTCTCTGCCTACGATGGGCAGAATAAGAGTCTTACCGATAAGATGCTTTGTGTTCTCGTCATCGGGGTTAACTGCAACGGCAGTATCACCGAACATGGTCTCGGGACGGGTGGTAGCAATCTCAACGTAACCACTTTCACCCTTTATGGGATACTTGATATGCCAGAAGAAGCCGGGTTGATCCTTATATTCAACCTCAGCATCCGAAAGTGCAGTAAGACATCTGGGACACCAGTTGATTATTCTGTGTCCACGGTAGATAAGACCCTTGTTGTAAAGGTTTACGAACACCTCGCGTACTGCTCTGGAGCAGCCTTCGTCCATAGTAAATCTCTGTCTCGACCAGTCGCAGGAAGCACCGAGCTTCTTAAGCTGACCGGTAATTCTCGCCTCGTAGGAATCCTTCCACGCCCAAACGCGCTCAAGGAACTTTTCACGGCCGAGATCGTAACGAGAGAGACCCTCGTCAACCCTTAGTCTTTCCTCAACCTTAATCTGTGTTGCAATGCCTGCGTGGTCTGTGCCGGGTACCCAAAGGGTAGAGTAGCCCTGCATACGCTTGGTACGAACCAGAATGTCCTGGAGTGTCTCGTCAAGAGCGTGACCCATGTGTAATTGACCGGTTACGTTTGGGGGAGGAATAACGATAGAGAAGGCAGGCTTCTTATCATCTCCGTCGGGCTTGAAGTATCCCTTCTCGCACCAGTCACCGTAAATCCTGTCCTCAAATTCGGCAGGATTGTAATTTTTTGCAAGTTCTTTTCTCATTTTATTTGTTTCCTTTCGGTTATTAATCAATTAAAAAATCCCAAGCGATAAATACATATCGCTTGGGACGAAAAATCCGTGTTACCACCCAAATTCAGAGCAAAATGCTCCCTCGTTAATGCAGATAACGGTGCTACCGTCGGGTTCTAATAAGCATCACGCTGTTCTTCCCGATATACGTCAGGCTACCTTCATACGCCATTACCGATATGCTTTCACCAACCGCATACTCTCTGACGGCAAAAAACGCATTACTCCTCCTGAAGAGGACAAATCCTGAAAATAATTTTATCACAAAGCTTTTAGTTTGTCAATACAAAAATAAAATATTAAATGCTTTAATTAATTTTGTTTAAATGGTTGATTTTAGAGAAAAAATATGTTAATATTGTATCGTGGAAGAATAGCCACAAGTTTGAAATTTAGATATTTTTAATAAAAGGAGTTACATAATGGAAGTCAGAGACGCTGCAAATGCCAAGGACGTGAAGTTATATACTACAGACAGACTCAGAGAGGAATTTCATATTCCGGCTCTATTCCCTCGCGATGAGGTTAAGATGGTTTACAGCCATATAGACAGAATTATCGTTATCGGCATGACTCCCGTACACAAGACACTGACCCTTGAGGCAGGTAAGGAGCTTGCTGCAGATTATTTCCTTCAGCGCAGAGAGCTTGGCTGCATCAATATCGGTGGCGCAGGTGTGATTACCGTTGACGGAGTGGAGTATTATATGAACCCCCGTGACGGTATCTATATTGGCAGAGGAAATAAGGAGCTTACTTTCAGAAGCTGTGATCCCGAGAATCCTGCGAAGTTCTATGCCACATCCTGTCCTGCACATACCGAGTATCCTATTGTGAAGATTGATATCACAAAAGCTCGTAAGGTTCCTTGTGGAAGCGTTGAGGATTGTAACAAGAGAGTTATCAACCAGTATATTCATCCGGAGGTTATGCAGTCCTGCCAGCTTGCAATGGGGCTTACTCAACTTGACGTGGGCTCTAACTGGAACACCATGCCCAGCCATACCCACGACAGACGTATGGAGGTTTATCTCTATCTCGATATGGGCGAGAATGATGCAGTGTTCCACATGATGGGTGAGCCTAAGGAAACGCGCCATATTGTAATGCATAATGAGGAGGCAGTCATTTCTCCCTCCTGGTCTATTCATTCGGGTGTAGGAACAAAGAATTATTCTTTCATTTGGGCTATGTGTGGCGAAAATCAGGAATTCACCGATATGGATCATATTGAAACCAAAGAATTAAGATAAAGGAGAATATACAATGGCTAATACACAGATTTTCAATCTTGAGGGCAAGGTTGCCCTTATTACAGGTGCATCTTACGGCATTGGCTTTGCTATTGCAAAGGGCCTTGCAGCAGCAGGTGCAAAGATAGTTTTCAATGATATAAAGCAGGAGTTCGTTGACAGAGGACTTGCAAGCTATGCTGAAGCAGGCATCGACGCTAAAGGCTATGTTTGCGACGTTACCGACGAGGCTGCAGTAAACGAGCTTGTTGCCAGAATTGAAAAGGAAGTCGGCGTTATCGATATTCTTGTAAATAACGCAGGTATTATCAAGCGTATTCCTATGATAGAGATGACGGCATCTGAGTTCCGTCAGGTTATTGACGTTGACCTTAATGCTCCCTTCATCGTTTCCAAGGCAGTTCTTCCTTCTATGATAAAGCAAAGATCGGGCAAGATTATCAACATCTGTTCTATGATGAGTGAGTTCGGCCGTGAGACCGTTTCTGCTTACGCTTCTGCAAAGGGTGGCCTTAAGATGCTTACCAGAAACATTGCATCCGAGTACGGTCAGTATAATATTCAGTGTAACGGTATCGGTCCCGGCTATATTGCAACACCTCAGACAGCTCCCCTCCGTGAGCCCCAGGCAGATGGTAGCAAGCATCCCTTCGACAGCTTCATCACCGACACCAAGACTCCTGCAGGCCGTTGGGGTAATCCGGAGGATCTTGCAGGCCCTGCTGTATTCCTTGCATCAAGCGCATCTGATTTTGTAAACGGCCAGATACTCTACGTTGATGGTGGAATACAGGCGTACTTCGGCAAGCAACCCTCCTAAAAGGAATAAACTTCGCAATACTGCGTTGCCCCTCGATGCGCTCAGGTCGCCGTAGGTAACTACGGCTTTCCGTCGCTTACTCGGTTGCGCCTTGTCTTGCAAAGTTTCTTCTCCTTTAGGCTTTAAGGGGAACAAATAATTAAACAAAAAACAGCTATTTTGCTAACTTTATGTTGCATAATGGCTGTTTTTGTTTTATTTTGCAATCAACATTTTGCATTTTTCATTCTGCATTCTGAATTCTGCATTCTGAATTAAATCTTATACTGTCCACTGACAACCTTGCCGAGAATTCTGATACGATCAAGCTCGCGTCCCATATAGCGCATTGGTTTGTAGGTAGGGTTCTCGGGCATAAGCGTAAGGATGCCGTCCTCACGGTTAAAGTATACACGCTTTACCGTAGCTTCATCGTCTATAAGAACTACGGCAATCTCACCGTCATCAACGCTTTCCTGCTTTCTGACAAAGAGAAGATCTCCGTCAAAAATACGGGCGTTTATCATACTGTCACCTCGTGCCATAAGACAGAAATCTGCAGAGACGTCCGAATTCGCCCTGACGTAATATCCCTGGTCTTCGCTTGCAAATACAGGTTCGCCACAGGCAACGTTGCCTAGGACAGGTAGCTTTTTCGTGGTTGCTGCCACAATGCTTGATACTGTCATATTATTAATTGTAGGAATCTCACTATTCTCATCCCAGCCCATAAGTATGGAGGGGGTAGTTCCCAGCGCTCTTGCAAGAGCAACAATTTTATCATGCGGAATGTTTGAGATAACTCCTGTTTCGTATCTGTGTACGGTCTGCCTGCTCGTGCCGATCATCTCGGCAACCTCTTCGAGAGACATGCCCTTTTTCTTTCGTAATTCTCTTAATTTTACGGATAACAAAATGTATAGCACCCCTTTTCAAAAAAATGTAAAACCTGAAATTATGCGTTGGATATGGCTTTTTATTCCTAAAACGAGTTGTTTTGACTGTTAACAAAGCGCAGAAATCTGCCACGTTTTTTCTCCCTCGACGCATTCTGCCTAATTATAACATATTGTCACGTAATATGCAATACTTTTTTCAAAAAAAACTTCAAAATGTCACTTGACAAGTTACAAATGCTGTGCTATAATTGTCACGCAACGAGCAACAAACCCGTTGTTGCACTCGACTGAAATCACACCACAGGTGACAATTGCCTGTAAAAACAACAAAATGACGACTAAATTGAAAGGAAAAGAAAAATGTATTCTTGTATGAACACAGTAGAGGGGTTACCACCCAGACTTTACCGTAATCCCTCTGAAATTCACCGTGACATGATTCGTATTTCTGCTAAGATCAGGGAAAACGAAGAGATGCTTTCTATACATAATCTGCTCATGGAAATGATACCTATCTGGGCAGAGCAGTCGCCTGAAAGGTGGATACCCGAGCTTGAGGCAACTGTTGACGAGGCGAGGGAAGCACTGGATAATCTGAAAAGGCTGCAGTATGCTCTTGAGTTGCTGGCAGATGAGTTGGAGGAAGTGAGATGCATGATGAAGTATTAATGCCGAGAACGTTGGAAGCTTTAATAACAGCTCTTTGTGCTGATTATTCTCGCAGGGCAGAGGTTATTTTGGGTCGCAATGCTCCGTATAACGTAATAATGGAGTATCGTTTCCTGAATTACCGTATTATGAATGCAGCAATTGAAATTGCAGGTAACCGTGACGCACTTTATTTTATACATGACATAGGTTACGATATCGGTTATGCTGCAAGCGATCTTTTCGCACTGTCAGAAACGGTTTATAAAGAACGTAAAATGGAGGTGAAGGAGAATATTGCCCGTCGTCTTTCTCTTATTTAAATAAAAAGTTTTTTCCTCGTCAGCCTGCGACAATATTTTTATCTTTCCTATGATACAATTAATCTGTAAAAAATAAAGGAGATACATTATGCAAAAGGACGTTATTTTTACAGAGAAAAATGGGATGCTTATCGCAGGTATATGCTGTGACGTGGACCACCATACTGCAAAACCGATGCGAGAAAGAATAGACAAAAAGCTTTTTGAGATAAGACCACAAACCCTGGTTATAGATCTGTCGTCGGTTGATTTTATGGATAGCTCGGGACTCGGGCTGATACTCGGAAGGGTAGAGAAGGCAGCTGCCCTGAATGCAGAAGTGGTTTTGACAGGAGCTTCACCGAGGATTATGAAGCTGATAAGTCTGTCGGGCATAGAGCGCATACGACATCTGTCGGTTATCAAGTAAGCCGTTTAAAAAGGAAGGAATAAAAAATGAAGAAAAAGATAAATGAATTAGAGCTGAAGCTTCCTGCCATAAGCATAAATGAGGCTGTATCAAGGTCTATAGTTTCGGCTTTCGTTGCAGAGCTTGATCCGACGGTGGAGGAGCTTGGTGATCTGCGATGCGCCGTCAGCGAGGCTGTGACGAATTGTATTGTCCATGCTTACAGGGGACGCGAGGAATCTGCCCTCGGTTATATTTACATATCCGTAAGGCTTTACGACACAAGAGAGGTAGTTATCGAAATAACCGATGAAGGCTGTGGAATCGAGGACGTTGAGCTTGCACGCAGACCTCATTTCAGTGGTGGAGAGCCTGACGAGAGATGTGGTATGGGATTTCTCGTGATGGAGAGCTTTACCGATCACCTGAGTGTAAAATCGCAAAAGGGTGAGGGAACCTCTGTCCTTATGAGGAAAAATTTAAAGCCCTGACCGAGGGGGAAAAATGAAAATAAAAGAAGAAAAAAAGAGTGCTTACGACGAAAATCTTATTCTTCTTCGGGCATACAGAGAAGGCGACAGGGAAGCGGGCGAAAGGCTGGCAATGCTGAACGCTCCTCTGGTTTACAGTATTGCAGGACGCTTCTCGGGACGTGGAGCAGATATGAGCGATCTGATTGAAAGTGGCAATATCGGACTTGTCAAGGCGATGAAAACCTTTGATTTCTCTCATGGCTGCGCATTTTCTACCTATGCCGTTCCACTAATCTTCGGTGAAATACGCAGATTTCTTCGTGACGATGGAATAATTAAGGTTTCCAGGGAGGAAAAAAGGCTTTCGGCTCTTCTTCTTGCAGAGCGTGAGCGCAGGCTCTCTTCCGGTGAGGACGCAGATATTGCCTCGGTTGCGAGAGCAATAGGCATTTCACCTCAGGATGCCTCTTCCGTCCTTTTTGCCTCATCTCCCGTACGTTCGCTTGATGAGGCTGCTTATGACGATGAGGATGGTGCCACACTCGGCAGCACAATCTGTGACGAGGAAGCCGAGATGCGACAGTTTGACCGTTTCGCGCTCCGTATGGCAATCGAAAAGCTATCCGATGAACACCGAAGGCTGATAATATTAAGATATTTTCGTGATCTGTCCCAGACAGAAACGGCGCGCATTCTCGGGATCACGCAGGTAAAGGTGTCAAGAGAGGAAAAGAAGATAATAGAGATACTTCGTCGCGAGCTCTCCTGACGGAAAAATTAAACAATTTATGAAAAAAGAAGAAAACTATTGACTTTTTATATTATATAGTATAAAATATATGCTGTAAGTGTTAGCACTCAAAGTGTCAGAGTGCTAAAAACAATAAAAGGAGTAAATGAAATGATTATTAAGCCTTTATTTGATAAGGTTGTTTTAAAATCTGCAGCAGCAGAGGAAACCACCAAGAGTGGCATACTTCTTGCAGGCAGCGCAAAGGAAAAGCCCCAGATGTCTGAGGTTGTGGCAGTTGGTCCCGGTGGACTTGTAAACGGTAATGAAGTAGAGATGACCGTTAAGGTTGGAGATAAGGTTATCGTTGGTAAGTACAGTGGCACTGAAGTAAAGCTTGATGGTGAGGAATACATGATTGTATCCCAATCCGATATCCTTGCTGTCATAGAATAATTTTTGGATTGCTTCGGATTTTTCTTTTTGCCTGAGGCTTCTTTAGCCTGAGCTGAATTATTCACGCACTTCATCGGTTTTTCTATAACCAAAACAAAAAAATAAGTAACATAATATTGAAAGGTAAAAATAATGTCTAAAGAAATTCTTTACGGTATGGAGGCTCGCTCTGCGCTTCTTCGTGGAGTTGATAAGCTTGCTGATACCGTTAAAATTACACTTGGCCCTAAGGGCAGAAACGTGGTGCTTGAGAAGAAATTCGGTGCACCTCTTATCACAAATGACGGCGTTACTATAGCGAAGGAAATCGAGCTTGAGGACGCTGCCGAAAATATGGGTGCCAGCCTTGTCCGTGAGGTTGCAACCAAGACCAACGATGCAGCCGGCGATGGTACAACCACAGCAACTCTTCTTGCGCAGGCTCTCATTCACGAGGGTATGAAGAACGTTACTGCAGGTGCAAATCCCATGATTCTCCGTAAGGGTATATTCAAGGCAGTGGAGGCTGCCGTTGCTGAGCTTAAGAAGCAGTCAAAGAGTGTTTCGGGCTCGGAGGATATTGCCAGAGTCGGTGCAATCTCTGCATCCGATGATGATATCGGCAGACTTATTGCTGATGCTATGGAAAAGGTAAGCTCTGATGGTGTTATAACTGTAGAGGAGTCCAGAAGTGCTGAGACCTACAGTGAGGTTGTAGAGGGTATGCAGTTTGATCGCGGCTATCTCTCACCCTATTTCGCAACAGATACAGATAAGATGGAGGCAGTTCTTGACGACTGTCTGATCCTTGTAACAGATAAGAAGATTTCCAATATTCAGGAGCTTCTTCCTCTCCTTGAGCAGATCGTTCAGTCCGGAAAGAAGCTGCTTATCGTTGCCGAGGACGTGGAGGGCGAGGCTCTCACAACCCTTGTGCTTAACAAGCTTCGTGGTACCTTTACCGTAGTTGCAGTTAAGGCTCCAGGCTTTGGCGACAGACGTAAGGAAATGCTGCTTGATATCGCAACCCTTACGGGTGCTGAGGTTATCACAAGCGAGCTTGGTCTCGATCTTAAGGATACCACTCTCGGTCAGCTCGGTCGTGCAAGACAGGTTAAGGTGAATAAGGAAAACACCATCATCGTAGACGGCTACGGCGATAAGATTGCGATCACCGAGCGCGTGGCACAGATCAGGGTTGCGCTTGAAACCACAACCTCTGAGTTCGATAAGGAAAAGCTTACCGAGCGCCTTGCTAAGCTTGCAGGTGGCGTTGCTGTTATTAAGGTTGGCGCTGCTACCGAGGTTGAGATGAAGGAAAAGAAGCTTCGCATCGAGGATGCTCTTAATGCTACTAAGGCAGCAGTTGAAGAGGGCATTGTCGCAGGTGGTGGCGCAGCTCTTGTAAATGTTATCGGCGCAGTTGAGAAAACCTTTGAAGAGCTTGAGGGTGACGAGGAGACAGGCGCAAGAATGGTTGCAAAGGCACTTGCATATCCTATGCGACAGATCGCAGACAATGCAGGCATTGACGGCTCGGTAGTTGTTGCAAAGGTGCGCGAGAGCCAGATTCCCGGCTACGGCTTCGATGCTTACAGAGAGGTATACTGCGATATGCTTGAATGTGGCATCGTTGACCCTGCAAAGGTTACCAGAAGCGCACTTCAGAACGCAGCGTCCATTGCTGCAACCGTCCTTACCACCGAGGCAGTAGTCTCTGAAAAAAAGGAGCCGACTCCTCCTATGCCCGCTAACCCAGACATGGGTGGAATGTATTAATTTTCGCTAATGTATTTTTGTATAAATCCCCGTTTTCGCCCAATGCTCGCAATAAACAAATATTGCCTCGGGACGAAAAACGTGAATTTCTCCTAAAAATCCAAGAAGCGAAAACAACTAAAAACAAAACAAGTATAAAAAGAGCCGTGGAAAATTCCGCGGCTCATATTTTTCATTAGGGTAAATTTCATCAATGCACACAGGTGCATTTCGTTAATTTAATTTTTTAGGTATGTCACTTAATCCGGCAATATAGTCAAGGCTCACGTTATAGTACCTTGCAAGAATAACTGCACGCTCAAAAGAAATAATCCTTTTTCCATTTTCATATTGAGCGTAGTACGATTGACTTGTTCCTATAATTTTTGCTATTTCAGCCTGACTTTTATCTCTATCCATTCTCAAATCACGAAGTCTTTGGCAAAAAATCATAAAATGCCCCCTATCCACACAAGTATTTATCATATTTTTTTGTACAATAAGTAGATTATATCACAAATAAAGAAAAAATACTTGATTTTAGTTCGAAAATGAACTATAATTATTTTTAGCAAGTTCATATATGAACTAAAAAGGAGAAAAAATGAAAAATATTGGTAAAAAATCAGAGGCTCGGTTGTTGATATTTTGTGAGAACGTCAGATTATTAAGAAAACGGGAAGGTTTAACTCAAAAGGAAATGGCTAAAAGATTAAAGATTAGCGTCAAGAGTCTTTCAAGGATTGAGAAGGGAACTGTTCCGCCCAGATTATCCTGCGAAATTGTGGTTAATATATATTTTGAATTTGGTATAGATCCGTCGGATGTTTTAAAAAAACGCTTATTCTGAATATTGACATATTTGATTAATTCATTTATAATGTAAATATGAAGGTATGGAGGTAAAGATATGAAATACATAAATTTTCAAGGTAAAAAGCTTTCGCTTCTCGGATTTGGTGCGATGAGGCTTCCTACACTTGGCAAGGATGATGCTATTGATGTAGAGCTGGCAGAGAAGATGATTGATCGCGCTATTGAGGCAGGAGTTAACTATTTTGATACTGCCTATCCCTATCACGGTGGCAATTCCGAGATTGTAACCGGAAAGCTGCTTTCAAAATACCCTCGTGACAGCTACTATCTTGCAACAAAATACCCCGGACATCAGGTGCTTGACAGCTATGATCCCGCAGCAATTTTTGAGGAACAGCTGAAAAAATGTGGAGTCGACTATTTTGATTTTTATCTTCTTCATAATATCAGTGAAAGCTCGATTGACGTTTATCTTGACGAAAGATGGGGAATAATAGATTATTTTGTAGAGCAGAAAAGGCTCGGCAGAATAAAGCATCTTGGTTTTTCCACTCACGGTTTGCCCGAAAATCTTAAGGAGTTTCTTGAGGCTGCAGGCGATAAGATGGAGTTCTGCCAGATTCAGCTTAACTACCTTGACTGGACACTTCAGCGTGCAAATGAGAAATGTGAGTTGCTTGCCAAGTGGAATATTCCGATCTGGGTAATGGAGCCTGTCCGTGGTGGTAAGCTGGTTGACAAGCTTCCCGATTCTGTTAAGCAGAGACTTAAGGAGCTTCGACCTGATGAAAGTCTTGCTTCCTGGTGCTTCCGTTGGCTGATGACGCTTCCCAATATGGGTGTTATTCTAAGTGGAATGTCGAATATGGAGCAGCTTGAGGATAATATCAGAACCTTCTCCAATGATATTCCTCTCACCGACTCGGAGATCGGGGAGCTTTATTTAATTGCCGAGAGTCTTAAGAACAACGTTCCCTGTACGGCTTGTCGCTATTGCGTGGACGGCTGTCCGATGGGACTGAATATCCCAATGCTTATCGAGGTTTATAACGATCTTCGCTATGCACCGGGAGTTAACAGTGCCTCAAAAATTGAGTTTATGTCAGAGGACAAGAGGCCGACTGCCTGTATCTGCTGTGGTAACTGTGTGAAGATGTGTCCACAGAATATTGATATTCCGAAGGTGATGATTGATTTTTCCAAGCTTCTCACAACAATTCCTTCCTGGAAGCAGATCTGTGCAGAGCGCGCAGAGGCAGCGAAAAAAATATCCGAAAATAACGGGAAATAACGAAACTTTATTTGAATAAATAAAAATACCGGAGGATTACATAATGGCAGATAATAAATTTGTAAAGGGCTACTGTGAAAAAACAAAGCAGTATTTCGGACTCGAGATGAGACAGGTCGGTGGACAGTGGAAGGTTATCAATGCAGATCATCTTTCAAGCGATGAGGCTAAGGTTGTTGCTACTGCTGTAAGACAGGATCATTTTGAGACCAACGATAATCTTATTGCATGCTCACGCTGTGGTAACAGAAGGATTGGTGGATGTAATTGTCCTCCCAATGGCCTTAACGGCAGATGTAAAAAGGATATGCCCTACAACTTCGAGTGTATTTACTGCAAGCATTTTGTGGTTGACTATTCTATGCCTTCTCGCTCGGATATTGCAAGACATCAGGGCAAGGTTTCTGTTCAGGGCAAGGAGATTAAGCTTATTACCTTCAGCAACGTTGAGTGGAAGAAGTTTGATAACGTACAGACTCACGAATCGGGAAGAAGAGCAGGATATTCCGAGCCTCTCGTTCACGTTGAGGCAAATGAAAAGAACATTGAGTTCCACGGCTATAACATCAGCCGTATGGACGAGGGCGTTTATTACGAAATCGGTAAGAACGATGACTTCGATATCGAATGTAACGTTGATACCTCTACAATTCAGCCTCATCCCGGTGGACGTTTATATATTTCCTTCGGTAGTATAACTGCAAATATTGATCAGAACGGTGGCAGCTTCTGTCTTGATGGCAGAGAGGTCGCACGAGTAGGCTCGAGGTTTAATATGAAGCTTTCGCTTACCGATGAAGGCTGCTATACGGTTTATATTGACGGCAGAAAGAAGGGCGAGGTTCGTCATCAGTCAAGGGGTAATACAAAGATTATCTTCGGCTTTGCGCACGACAGCCACCACTGCCATATACTCTCCCATGCTTATCTCAGAGACATTAAGATGTTCCAGGGCATAGCAGAGCAGTAATTATTTTTGATATATCTTTTATTAACAAAAATCCCTGCGTCCCGAGAGGGAAGCGCAGGGATTTTTTGATGTTTTACTGCTTTTTGTTGCTTTCTTTTTCTTCTTTGATAAAGTTCTTTATCGCGTCCTTGAGTGCCTGACGACGGAAATGTCTTTCCTTCTTATGCTCGGGCATGTTTTCGACGTGAGCATGACGGGCACTACGTCTCTTCTCAGGATCAATATCACCTGCTTTAAGAAGGGCGGTCTTTGTGAGAGCAGGGCCTACAAGCTCATATATAAGAACTGCGAAGAGCGTGATAGTCGAAACCATATCCCCGATCTCTCCGAACGCCTTTGCTTTCATAGCCATGCCGAGAGCTACACCTGCCTGGGGAAACAGGGTAATACCGAGATATTTAACAATTTTTTCATCACATCCACTGATTTTAGCGCTTACGTATGCACCGGAATATTTTCCTGCAGATCGAGCAATGATGTATACAATTCCGACCACAACCATCAGCAGATTGGAGAATACGCCGAGCTCAAGCTCTGCTCCGGAGAGCACGAAGAACAGCACGAACAGCGGAGCTGTCCACTTGTCAACTCTCTCCATAAGCTCCTCAGAGAAGTCACATATGTTGCAGAATATGGTTCCCAGCATCATGCAGGTAAGGAGAGAGGAGAAGGCAATGTGAACGCCCATAACCTCAAAGCTCATTTGTGAGAGTGCGATGGTTAAAAGTACAAAACCGATAGAGACCGATATTCTTTTAGAGTTTGAGTGGAAGAATCTTTCGCAGATATGGAATGCAACACCCATAACCGAGCCAAGAAGTAGTGAGAGGATAACTTCGAGCAAGGGCTCGACTAAAACCGAGATCAGATCAACCGTACCCTTATTCATCGCCCGTGCGATGCCGAATGAAATTGCGAAAATGATAAGACCTACTGCGTCGTCAAGTGCAACGACGGGAAGTAGCATGTCAGTAACCGGACCCTTCGCCTTATACTGCTTAACGACCATAAGCGTTGCTGCAGGCGCTGTTGCAGAGGCAATAGCACCGAGGATAATTGCTCCCTCAATTGTGAGCACCTCCGGAATGGCGAAGTGAAGCGCAATTAAAGCTATATCAACTACGAGTGTGGTTACAACAGCTTGAAAAATGCCTACGATTGTAGCCTGCCTTCCGATTTTTTTAAGGTGAGAGAGTCTGAATTCATTACCGATAGAGAAGGCGATAAATCCAAGTGCAACGTCACATACGATTGAGAACGAGTGAACGAATTCCATGGAACTGAACCCCAGGCCTGCTATTCCGATGCTGCCGAGGCAGTATGGACCAACGATTATTCCTGCTACAAGATAGGCTGTAACTGCAGGCAGGTCAAGCTTTTTTGTAAGCCTTGAGAGCAAAAGTCCAACGATAAGCGAAATTGAAAGTGATAATAAGATTTCCATTTTATGTCTTCTTTCAAAGTTTTTAACAATATTTTTAACAGTTAGATATTGTACTCCTATCTAACGAAAAAGTCAACTATTAAAATAAACAAAAAATAATTATTTTCGACCTTCAATTTAGTTATTTTGCAAGCGCATTGTTTTATCCGTACTCTATGATATTCTGAAGTTGCTTCAATACTTCTCGTTTTGTGGTTTCTCTCGGCTCGCAAAGGGGGAGACGCACCTCTGTGGAACATAGTCCTAAGCTCGCCATTGCATATTTAATGGGAGAAGGATTGGTTTCAATGAAAAGTGTTTTTATGAAAGGCAAAAGCTTGAGCTGCATTTCAAGTGCGTCACCTTCCTGACCTGAAAAGAAGTCCTTGCACATTTTTACAGTGGTCTTTGGCAGGATATTTGACATAACCGAAATAACACCTATACCACCAAGCGAAAGGGTTGGGTATATTTGGCTGTCATTGCCCGAGTACAGCCATAGTCTATCACTAAAAGCAGCGAGATTTACCAGCCTGTCAACCGAGTCTGATGCTTCCTTAAGTCCGACGATATTCGGATGATTTGCCAATCTGTCAAGTAGGTTAATTCCCAGGTTTACACCTGTTCTCGATGGTACATTGTAAACAATTATTGGCAAATTTACCGATTCTGCGATTTTTAGGTAGTGTTTCTCTATTCCGTCCTCGGTTCCTTTGTTGTAATACGGTGTTACCAAAAGCACACCGTCACAGCCTAACCTTTCAGCGAATTTCGTATGTGCCAGAGCCACTCTCGTATCGTTGGTTCCGGTACCGAGAATAAGCCTTGTTCGCCCTGCAATTTTTCCTTTTGCAAAGGTATACAGCTTGTATCTTTCATCGTCTGACAGTGTGGCAGCCTCGGCAGTTGTACCACCGATAACAAGAGCGTCTACACCTCCGTCAATCTGAAAATCAATCAACCGTCCAAGACAGACGTAATCTATTTCTCCGTTAATAAAAGGAGTAATCAGCGCCGTTCCGACGCCACTGAAAATCTTTTTTTTCGTCATAATGCCCACTTTCCGACAAAATTTAATCTACGTCTTGATTTGTAATGAAATTTTGTGTATAATATATTGATATCAATATACATTATATGACGGAATGCCGTGAAAGGACAAAATGGAAAAGAACAGAATTTTGAATGAGCGAGTTGCAACCGATCTCGCTACAAGTGATTTTTATTATGATCTTCCCGAGGAGCTTATTGCCCAATCTCCAAGTGATGAGCGCGACGGCTGTCGCCTGATGACACTTGATAGGAATACCGGGGTTATCGAGCATAAGATCTTTCGTGATATTATAGATTATTTAAACCCGGAGGACATGCTTGTCGTTAATTCCTCGAAGGTTATTCCTGCGCGTCTTCTTGGCAAGACGGATAAGACCGGAGGAGATATGGAGCTGCTCCTTCTTCGAATGCTGGATAACGGTGAGTGGGAGACGCTTGTCCGTCCAGGTAAGCGGGCAAAGGTAGGTGCATCCTTTAACTTCGCAGGCATCCTTCGCGCAACCGTGACCTCTATAGTTGACGGTGGTAACCGTACCGTCAGATTTGAATACGATACCGAAAAATACAAGAATATCTACGAGGTTCTTGATGAAATAGGCAATATGCCTCTGCCTCCTTACATCACGAAAAAGCTTGAAAACAAGGAGGATTATCAGACTGTTTATGCTAAGGAGGAGGGATCTGCTGCTGCTCCTACTGCAGGTCTGCATTTTACCGACGATCTGCTTAAGAGAATCAGGGAGAAGGGCGTAGGATACGGCGAGGTTACTCTCCACGTCGGACTCGGAACCTTCCGTCCCGTTAAGGTTGATAAGATTGAGGAGCATGAAATGCACGGCGAGTATTTCCACATATCCGAGGAAGTAGCCGACGAGATAAACCGTCGACGTGCAAACGGTGGCAGAATAATTGCCGTTGGTACAACCTCCTGCCGTGTGCTTGAGAGCGCATCTACAGATGACGGAATTGTACATCCGATGAATGCCGAGACTGCGATTTTCATCTATCCCGGATATAAGTTCAAGGCGATAGATGCGCTGATAACCAACTTCCATCTGCCCGAAAGCACCCTGATAATGCTTGTCAGCGCCCTTGCAGGCAAGGAGCAGGTGATGAATGCCTACGAAACAGCCGTAAATGAAAAATACAGATTTTTCTCCTTCGGTGATGCAATGTTTATAAAATGAGATTATCTGCTTTACTTTCAGCTTTTTTAGTCCTTATAGTCGTCGTGTCGGGATGCAATTTATTTAAGCCCTGTGATTCTGAGGTCGTTTTTAACGCCACCGATTTCGGTGTATCGGTGACAAATTCGGGTGAAGAAAACAGCCGTAATCTTCAGAGCCTTATTGACACAGTCTCAGAAAATGGTGGAAAGATATATATCCCCTCGGGCATATATGAGTTCTCTGAAAACGGAAGTCAAGCTATAGGCTCTCATTGTATAAAAATGAGGTCGAACGTCAGCATTACGGGTGATGGTGAAGGTACTGTTCTGAAGCCTGTTGGCAATTCCGAGTGGGGTCTCGATATGTTTTACTTTAACGATTATCTTGATCTCGGCGAGGCGAATTACCTTGAAAACTGTAGCTTCGATAGCTTTGTAATCGACGGCTCGGACTCTTCCTGCAGGACCTATACCTCGGCAGGAAAGGGATTTATGTTCAACCTGTTCAGAAACTGTCATTGGCAGTTCGTTACCGTGAAATATACCGATGCTACAGGCTTCGGTGTGGACTGTCCTATTGACAGCAGTATTAAGAACTGTATTGCTATAGGCTGTGGTAAGGCTGCTACCGATGAGAGCAGTGGAGCATCAGGCTTCGGCATCGGCTACGGTTACTCAAATGATGAGGGAATTCTGATCTCGGATTGCAAGTCTTACGGTAACAAGAAGTTTGGCTTTTTCTTTGAGCATCAGGGTAGATTTAATGATACGATGTATTCTGCAGAGTGCGATGGTTGCTTCACCGTAAATGGCTGTTACGCCTATGACAATCTTTATAACTTCGGTGGCATCTGCTCGGAGGCAGTGGAGTATTATTTATGTATCTCGGAGAATGCAGTAAGGTATGGTTTTTATTTTGAAAACTCAGCTTCAGTCTCGGTTATCGAATGTAAAATAGATAATTGTATATCCGGTGTTGTAATCTCGAATAATGATGATAAATGGTGCAGGGGAGAGATAACCGTTTCGGACTGCGTCTTTAGTTCTGTTCGGAATTATGACGTTTATACCGAGGGAAGTGTGGATAGCCTTGTATTAACCGATAACAACTCGGAGCTTAACGTTATCCGAGCAAACGGAAATACCTTTGTTAACGAAAACAATTCATGGAATTAGGGAAAGCGAGCGTGTCTCGCTTTTCTCTTTGCAGAATAAAAGTAAAGATTTGGCAAAGAGCCCCTTGACAAATATAATCTTCTATGTTATAATACACGGCAGTGAGGGAGTAGCGAGCGCTGCGCGTTTCAAGTCAACATCCTGACCGTATGGTCTGGCTTGGATTAAATTGCGAGACTCATGTATTGCGCAAGCTTACATGGACACTCTCTTTTTTTGTTGTCAGGTATGGCTGCGTGGCCATACTTTTTTGTTTATTAAGCATAATTGTTGTTTTAAGAGGAAATATGTTTGATTTTACTTTTTTCTTTAATAGTATACTGATAGGAATAGGTCTTGCAATGGACGCTTTTTCGGTCTCGCTTGCCAACGGACTTAACGAGCCGGATATGTCAGGGAAAAAGACGCTTGGCGTGGCAGGAATATTTTCTGTTTTTCAGGGCATTATGCCCCTGATCGGTTGGTTCTGTGTTCATTCTATTGCAACACTGTTTTCTGCGTTTGAAAGATTTATTCCCTGGATCGCGCTCGGCCTTCTCGGTTATATCGGTGGCAAGATGCTTTACGAGGGAATTCAGGAATATAAATGTAAGTCGGGTGGTGGCACAGAGTGTCCCGTACCACAGAAGCTTGGTGTTACAGCGCTTCTTGTGCAGGGAGTTGCAACCTCGATCGACGCTCTTTCGGTAGGCTTCACAATTTCGGAATATAATGCAATTCAGGCTGTCGTATGCGCCCTGCTGATTGCTTTGGTGACCTTCGGTATATGCTTTGCAGGTATTATTCTCGGCAGAAAATTCGGCACTGCTCTGTCAGGTAAGTCTGCCATCTTCGGTGGATCGATACTTATTTTCATCGGCCTCGAAATCTTTATTACTTCGTTTTTTAAATAATCAACACATAAAAGGAGAAACAAAATGTTTGACTTCATTCCAAATTATGTCTACCTTCTGATCTTCGGATTTCTGCTGCTTATCAAGGGTGGCGACTGGTTCGTTGATGCAGCTACAGGAATTGCCAAGCGCTTCCACCTTCCCGAGCTGCTTATCGGTGCTACCGTTGTTTCCATCGGTACAACTCTGCCTGAGGTTATGACCTCTGCGATCGGCGCTGCAAGTGGCAGTGGCGCAATGGCGTACGGTAACGCTATCGGCTCTATTATCTGCAACACCTCGCTTATCGCTGCGATCACCATTTCCATCAAGCCTTCAAAGGCAGACAGAAAGTCGCTGATCTTCCCCGTATGCTTCTTCTTCGGTGCTATGGCGTTCTATGCACTTAACGCATATGTTTTCGGTACCTTCAATCTCTGGATGGGTATAGTTCTTCTTCTCGGATTCGTTGTATATATGATTATCAACGTGATCAATATGAAGAACAATCCTGACGAAGCTGAGGAGGAAAAGAGCGAGGAGCTTAACTGTGAGCTTCCCGAGGGTAAGAAGGAGTCTAACATCGGTCTCATTAAGGATATCGTTATGCTTATCGCTTCTGCTCTCGTTATTGCAGTCGGTGCAGATCTTCTCGTTGACAATGCTATTATCATCGCCGAGATGCTTAATGTTCCTCAGACCATCATCTCTCTTACCATAGTTGCTCTCGGAACCAGCCTTCCCGAGCTTGTTACTGCGATCACCTCTCTTATGAAGGGACACGGTGCGCTCTCTCTTGGTAACATTATCGGTGCGAACATCTTTAACCTTGTTCTCGTTTCGGGTGCAGCGATCACCATCAATCCCTTCGACGTTCCTGCAGATGCAACCTTTATGGGCATGAACGCATCCTTCATCTTCGATATTCCTCTTGTATTCATAGTAATGGGTATTATGACCATTCCCACAATAATCAAGGGTAAGCTTGCAAGATGGCAGGGTATCAGCCTTCTTTGTCTCTATTTTGCATACTGCGCGCTTCAGTTCGTAGTGCTTCCTAATTTTGCATAATCTGAAAATCGGCGAATATCCTTCGCCGATTTTTTACAAAGTATTTACTTGACATTTTAATGAATGTAAGATAAAATTTATATGGATTATTTTTTAAAGGAGAAATAAAATGGCACAACACGTAGAACTTAAAACAGTCCTCGGTGAAATTCGCAAGGTAAATCCTATGCTCATCAGCTATAACGTAGAGATGACCGAGGTTACCGGTGGCACCTTCTGGAAGGCGTACACAGACGCACAGGTAGACGGCACAGAGGAATTTCCCGTAATCAAGGATTGGTCTAATATGGGCAATCTCCAGCAGTGGTATGATCCCATTGATACAACTAACGAAAGACTTATAAAGCTTGCAAAGGAGCTCGGTCCTGCCTGGATTCGTGTTTCGGGCACCTGGGCAAATAAAACATATTATGATTTTGATAATAAGTACGGTGGCAAGGTTCCCGAGGGCTTCCAGAACGTTCTTACAAAGGAGCGGTGGCTTCACCTCCTCGATTTTGTAAGGGCAGTGGGTGGCAAGCTTCTTGTTTCTATCGCAAATTGTCCCGGTATTCATTCTGCAGATGAGCCTATGCCATTTGAGCAGGCAGACCTTCTCTTCAGAACAAGTAAGGAGTACGGCGTTCCGATCTCTGCTGCTGAGTTTACAAACGAGCCTAACCTTATAGCCCTTTCGGGTCTTCCCAAGGGTTATACTGCAGAGGATCATGCGCGTGACCACGACCTCTTCGGCGATTGGCTCAGAGAGAATTATCCCGAGTGCCTCTTCGTAGGTCCCTGTACCGTTGGTGATATCAATCTCTTCGGCTCACTTGAGGGTGCCGGTGGAGGTATGGCTGCAGGCTTCCAGATGGTAACTACCGAACAGCTTCTCGGCGAGTATAAGTCACCTATGGACGTATTCAGCTATCACTACTATAACGGTGTGTCTGAAAGAGGCGCAGCTATGGGTGGACACTGGCCCTATCAGGCTATCCTCAGCGAGCAGTATCTTGCAGTTGCAGGTAATTGCGCTCGTCAGTACGTTGCACGCCGTGACAAGTACGTTCCGGGTGGCGAGATGTGGGTTACCGAATCGGGTGATGCAGGCTGTGGTGGTAACACCTGGGCATCAACCTATTGCGACGTTCCCAGAACCCTTAACGAGCTTGGTGATTTCTGTACCGTAACAAGTGGCGTTATATTCCATAATACCCTTGCTTCCTCGGATTACGGATATCTGAAGCATGGCAGCTTTGACCCCCGTCCCAACTATTTTGCAGTAAAGCTCTGGAACACCCTTATGGGTACTACCGTTTATGCAAGTGGCGAGGAAATCAGAGAGGGAGCTCACGTTTACGCTCACTCCCGTAGAGATGGTAAAGACGGAATTGCTTACCTTGTAATAAACAACTCTCAAACCGATGAGACAACCGTTTCCATTCCTAAGGATGCTACGGTTTATGCTCTAACCGGCAACGGCAAGATGCGTTCCCGTACCATGCTCCTTAACGGCAGAGAACTTGTGCTCGGTGAGGGAGATAGCCTTCCTTCGCTTGAGGGAGAGCAGGTTTCCGCAGGTGAAATTAAGGTTGCGCCCGGTGGTTGTACCTTTATAGTTATTTAATTACCGATTAATTTAATATTTGTGCCGATGCGAACTGTGCTGTGTTGCCTTTTTGCATCGGCAATTTTTATCATTTTTTTGATACAAAAAAGGAATTTTTCATCAATTTTTTGATATAATTTTTATTCATAAAAAAACGCTTTGGTTATTTTGAAAAAATAAAAGCTTAATTTTTGTATATATTTAACAAAAATAATATAATATATTGCATTTATTTGTTTAATGTGATATAATGAAAACGTAATCAAATTTACTAATAAAAGGAGATTTGTAATGAAAAAAAGATTTGCTATTATCGCACTTATGCTTGTGATCTCTATGATCACGCTCTCATCATGCGATCTTATTGCCAAGCTTCCCGGTCTTGGTGATCAGGGTGGGGAAGATCAGGGACAGACTCCCGGTGGTGATGAAACTCCGGATGATCAGAATCCCGGAGATGAAAAGCCCGATGACGAGAAGCCTGGCGATGAGAAACCGGAAAATCCTGATCCCGAGGTACCTGAAGTGCTTAATCCCATTAACGTTTATATTGTAGGAGACTCTACCGTTTGCTCCTTCAGCGATGCTTACTATTATCCTCGCTACGGCTACGGTACTCAGCTTGACGGCTATCTTGCACCCGAGGCTAAGGTAATTAACCTTGCTCTTTCCGGCAGAAGCTCTAAGAGCTTTATTTCCGAGGCTAATTACGAAACTCTTAAGTCGGGTATCAAAGAGGGTGATTATCTTATTATCGGCTTTGGTCATAATGATGAGAAGAGTGATGATAGCGCGAGATTTACCGATGCATCTAAGCCTTACACTGATGAAACCTCCTTCGGTTATTACCTTAACGAGTATTATATCAAGCTGGCTAAGGAGGCAGGTGCAACACCTATCCTCTGTACTCCTGTTGTAAGAGCTGCTACCGATGACGACTACTCAGGCAGCGAGGGTCACGTTACTGCGACAGGTAACTATGCGCAGGCAATCCGTGATCTTGGAGCAGCGCTTGACGTATCGGTTGTTGACCTTACTTCCATCACTGCAGCAGAATATGCAGGTAAGGGATTTGAAAGTGCAAAGCTTTATCATGCCGTAACAACAGCTAAGTATGATACCGATGGCACTACCGTAGTTCCCAACTGGGGCTCGGTTGACAAAACACACCTTAATATTTACGGTGCAAAATTCGTTGCATACAGTCTTGCTACCGAGCTTAAGGACATTGACGGAATAGGCAAGTACGTTCTTCCTGATGCTAAAGCTCCCACAGAGGCAGACCTGGTTGTTAATCCCGAATATGTATTTACCGGTTATTCCTCTCCCGAGCTTGATAAGTTTGGTGAGCGTGAGTGGTTTACCACCATTACAGAGGGTTGGTACGGCACTGCATTTGGAGATACCGGTGGAGACCCTAACGCAAAAAGAGAAACCGGTGAGAATACTAACGGCTACTATGCAACCGAAACAGCCGAGGGCGTATTCAAGGTTGGTCAGACTCTTAACGGAAGCAACAAGGGTAAGTTTGCTTCTTCCTCCGATGGCTTTGCATTCCTCTTCAGACAGGTTGAGTCTGATAAGAACTTTACCATCAGCGTAACTGCAACAATTATTTCTACAGCTTCTACAAAGCAGGCAGGCTTCGGTCTTATGCTTCGTGACGATACTTATCTTCCCATAAAGGATGCATCTATTCTTTCTAACTACGTTACTGCAGGTATCCTCTGTGAGACAGACACCACCACTGCTCTCTTCTATAGAGAGAATGCAAGTCTTAAGAAGGGGCAGTCCTTTGGAACAGCTCTTCCTGCCGTTGGTGAGGTTTATACTATGACTATCGAACGAGTAGGTCAGTCTGTAACCGTTAGTGTAAGCTGTGGTGATCAGAAGGTTTCCACTACTCACGTTGATTTCGACTTCTTCGCAAGAGACAATGGATATATGTATGTTGGTATGTTCGCAAACCGTGGTACAGTGGTTGAGTTCACCGACGTTAACTTTGAGATTACAGGTATTTCCCAGGGAGCATAATTCTGTCGGAATATCTCAAATCTATATAATTTGTCTTGATTTGTAAACTAAATTTTACATAAAGGAGAAAACCTATGAAAAAAACAGCAATTATCTTATTTGTTGTGCTTGTTGCTTCAATGTTCGCCCTTTCATCTTGCGACATTCTCGCTAAGATTCCCGTAATTGGCGATCTGATTAATAAGCCTTGCACCGAGCATGTAGACGCAGACAAAGACTATGTTTGTGACAAGTGTGGTGAGAAGCTTGAGCATGACGATCCTACCGTATGCGACAAGCACGTTGACGCAGACGGCGACCTTGCTTGCGACAAGTGTGGCGAGAAGCTTGAGCCTTCTACACCTCCCGTATGCGACGAGCACGTTGACGCAGATGGCAATCTTGTTTGTGATAACTGTGGAGCAGAGCTTGAGCCTTCTGCACCTCCCGTATGCGAGAATCACGTTGACACAGACGGCGACTTCAAGTGTGACGTTTGTGATTACGTAATGTTTGAGCAGGTTGAATATTCCCTGAACGTTGGTGATCTTGATGCAGGTGTTCGTTCATCTGACGAGATTAACGGTAAGTTCACTATCCTCTCCGGCACCGAGATCAGAAACAGAACCAAGTCCTATGAGGGCGTTGAATATACTAAGTCCGTAAAGCTTGGTTCGAGTGGCAGCACCATTAAGGTTGCAGTTCCCGGCACAGGTAAGCTCAGATTTATAGTTCAGAACGGCTCCAGTGGCGCAGCAGTTCAGTACGTTAAGGTTACAAATCCCGAAGGTACTGCAAGTGAGATTGAAATCCCCGGTACCGACGGTGGCAGCCCTCTTTACATGGTAGAGCTTGACGTTACCGAGGGTGACTGGCTTATTCAGCGTGTAAGTGGTACAGTTGATGTTTACTATCTTGAGCTCGATTGCGTAGTTGCAGTTGCTCCCGAGAACGGCTTTGAGCTTGTTTCCGGTGGTAAGACTCAGTACCTTACCGGCGAGACCCTTGATACCACAGGACTTCAGCTTAACGCAACCTTTGAGAACGGCAAGACCGATTCTCTTGATCTTTCTCTTGTAAATATCGATGCAAGCCAGGTTGATATGACCAAGTCCGGCGTTTACAGCATAACTGTTACCTACAAGGAATATGAGCCTGTTGTATATCAGGTAAGCGTATATGCTCCCGAATCCATTACTCTCGGCTTTGATGCTATCGAAAAGATTGCCAACTCCGGTGCAGGCAATGGTGTTTACTTCAACCACAGCTTCAAGGAGCTTTACTTCGTTGGCGAAGAGCTTGATACAAGGGGACTTTCGGTTATCGTGGTTGCTAAGTGTGGCGATGATTCGCTTGAATTCAGAGTTGACGATTATAAGATCGAAGGCTTTGATTCCGAAACCTATGGTGAAAAGATACTCACAATCTCCTCCTTCGGTGTTTCGGCAACAGCTGTTGTTCACGTAACCGATTCTGTTCCTGCTCCTGATGACAATGGTGAAATCTTGGTACTCGTTGATCCAAATTATCTGGGCCTGCGTGGTGCTAAAAGTGGTGTTTATTATGTTGTAAGTACTATCCAGCAGGGTCTTGATTTCCTTGCAAAAGCAGATGCTGCAACTCCCAAGGTTTTGAACATTGCTCCCGGATATTATAGAGAAAAGCTTGAAATTACAATTCCTAATCTCACAATCATCGGCTGTGGTGATACTAGTGAAGACGTTGTAATCGAATGGGATTCACTCTACGGCCTTGTTGATGCAGGTGGATTTACTCACACTACCGATTCCACTCAGACTGTGGCAATCAGAGAGAACGCAGTAAATTGCGTGATCGAGGGTGTTACTATTTCTAACTACTGGAATACTCAGGAAAGAATGGATGAGGCAGGTCTCGCGATCGAAAGAGGTCTTGCACTTCTCGTTCAGTCAGACAGATTCATCATGAAGGACTCCAGACTTCTCGGTATCCAAGATACTCTTGAGCTCTTCACCGGACGTCAGTACTTTGAGAACGTATTTATTTCGGGTTATACCGATTTCATTTTCGGTACTAACAACACCACATACTTTAAGAACTGTACTATTCACGTAATCGATACAGGCAAGGATGACAGTGGCACAGCAGGTTATCTCACTGCCTTCAAGGGCTCTAACAAGGGCGCTTCCGACTCTATCGTTTACGGAGCAATCTTCGATGGCTGTAAGTTCACTGCTGACGAGGGCGTTATGGAAGGTAAGACTGCAATCGGTCGTACCTGGGGCGCATATGCAGCAGTTGCAATCATCAATTCCGAGCTTGGCGAGCATATCTCTATCGATGGCTACGACAAGGCAGAGAATAAGAATAAGAGATATATCTCTATGAATGGCATTCATCCCACCGATGAAACCGTTCAGTTTGTTGAGTATAACAATACCGGCGCAGGTGCAATCACCGAGGCTGTTGCAGGTATGAGATTCCTTACCGATGAGGAAGCGAAGCTTTATGCAGATTTCGCTACTATCTTCGGCAAGATCAACGGCAACGTTTCCTACCTTGATCCCTGGGATCCCTCTTCTGACGAGATTCAGGTGGATGACAGAGATTACTATTACTTCAACGGTGGCTCCAGCGCAACCGGCAACTCTCACACATTTGATATAACTACCACCATTGGCAGTGGCACAACACTTGAGTGGGACGGACTTCTTATCAGTGCAGAGAACGGCAAGGTTGCATGGAACTCCAATGCAAATTCGCTTAATATGAAGACAGGAGCTTTCATTAAGTTCACTGTTCCTGCAGGTGCAACGGTTACAGTTGAAACCTATCCTAACTACAATTACTTCACTCTTAACGGTGTAGGCACAGCAAGTGCAAATATGCTTTCTCAGTATTATGCTGAGGAGACCGAGGTTATTCTTCTTTCCACAGGTGACCTTTACATCTACTCAATCATCATCGACCCTAACAGCGAAGCTCCCGTGGCTCCCACTCTCTCCGAGATCAAGGTTTCGGGCTTCAACACTAATTACGTTGTAGGCGATGAGATCTCTCTTGAGGGCGTTGTTGTTAAGGGTATTTACTCCGATAACTCTGTTCGTGAGGTTGCATATGAGGTTGACGCATCTGCAGTAGTTAATACCGCAGCAGGTGAGTATGCAGTTATCTTCTCCTTTGAGGGCAAGACCGTTACCGCTACCGTAACCTACGAGGATCCCAACGCAGGTCCTGAGATCACAAAGAATACCGTTCTTGACTTCACAACCGTAGAAGGACTTGAGGCAGTACAGAATAACCCCAAGGTTACCATTAACGGCTCTGTAAGACACAACGGTGCTGAAATTCAGATCAAAGGTACAATTTCCTTCAAGGTTAAGGCAGGTACTGTTGTAAGCGTTCTTCCTTATGCAAATACCTCTTACGCTTCCTTTAAGATTTACGCAGAGGGCAAGGACGACGGTATCGTTTACAACGAATCACATGCGGTAATGTTCTTCGAGGACTGCACGGTTGTTTACGAGGGCCTTGAGAACAACTATCTCTGCAAGATCTCTATAGAATGTCCTCTCTCTGAAGGCAAGTACGTATTCGGTGGATCTACCGAAGAGGGCGATGTGACAGGTATTCTCGAATCTATTCCCGGTATGTCTGTTTCCGGCACCTGCAAGAATCATTCCGGCGGTGCACAGCTTGGTTCTGATTCCCAGATCATCTTCATTGCTCCCGCTCTTGCAACCGTCACCGTTCAGGGCTTTGATACCAACTACGGTCAGCTTCTCGTTCTCGTTGATGGCGTGCCCGTTGAAATGAATGCAAATGCTCAGTATGTTTTCACTGCTCCCTATGCTTCAACGATTATAATCGAGGCGATTAACGTTGGTACTGAGGAAGAGCCCGCTTACAACAAGTCCTATATCACCTATATCCAGATTGACGTTCCTGTATTTATTGAGGAAAACACCGAGATCACCTTCGGCTCCGAGGGTAATTACAAGGATTCTGTTGTTGATTTCTCCGGCATCACCATCGGTGACAACGGCGGTAGCAACTCCCAGATCAAGAACGGCTCCTTCTCCTTTGCAGTAAGAAAGGGCGCGATCGTTATCGTTCACGGCTATTCGGGTTACACCTCCTATAATCTTAGCGACGGCGACCTCGTTTGGGAGGGTATTACAGATGAATACTACACTTATGAAGCGTGGTCTGATTGCGCAATCACGATCTCTCACACAACAGGTAATAACTACTTCTACTCCATCTCCATCGTTTATCCCGTAGTATACGAGGAAAATACAACAATTGATCTCTCTGCGACAGGCGCAAACATTCAGAAAACAACAGGTATGTATGAGGGACTTGAGATCGATGCTACTACAGGTAAGTTTGCTGATAACGGCAGCGGCTGGGTACAGGTAAACGCAGGCACTGTTATTAAGCTTAACGTTCTTGATGGCGCAGAGGTTTCTGTTTCTGCATACTCCAGTGCAGATAATTTTGAAATAGATATTACTGATGGTGTTTGCAAAATCACCTGCAATGCTAACGATTACCTTAATGCAATCACAGTTAAGTATGCAGTAATTTATGATGAGACTGTCACAATCGATCTCTCTGCAACAGGCGCAAGCATTCAGGGCTCTGTTGGTGCATACGAGGGTCTTACAGTTGATGCTACAAACGGCAAGTTCGCTGATAACGGTGGTGGTTGGGTACAGGTAAACAACGGCACAATCATTACTCTTAACGTGGCAGACGGCGCAACTATTACCGTTTCCGCATACTCCAGCGCAGATAATTTTGCAATCGCTGTTGCTGACGGTGTTTGCACCATCACCTGCACAGGCAACGATTATCTTAACGGAATTACCGTTACCTATTAATTGATTTATTCATAACCAAATAACCCTTTAATATAACATTGCCCCTCGGCTTATCCCGAGGGGCTTTTCCTTACACCTTAACTATGTTAAATAAAAGTTGATAAATATATTCTTGACTTTTTATTGTTATGAGGTTAAAATAATAATAATAATATTAAAATATTATTTTAAAAGTGGATATTGATATGAAAAAGCTTGCTTTTATTGTTTTACTTTTACTTCTTTTCCTTGTATCCTGCTTTCCTGATGGCTCAGAAAATAACGGAGGTATTCCCGAGGGCGAAAACATGGGATATGATTACTATGCAATAAATATGAATACCGATTTTCCTGTTCCCACATTATTGCCTACTACAGAGGGTGAGAGGGCTAAGGTGATTATTCTTATAGGACAGAGCAACGCTACAGGCTGTTCGCTTACCTCATATTTAAAAGAGGGTGTCAGTGAGGAAAAATATCTTGAATTTGAAAACGGATATGATAACGTTCTGATTAACTTCAGCCTTGATAATCAGAAATATACCTCAGGTGGAGAATTTCTTCCCGTGGATCTCAGCTGTGCTGCAGGAGAGGGATATTTCGGTCCTGAGGTTGGTATGGCTGAAACGCTTTCGGCAGCCTTCCCGAATGAAAAGCTGTTTATTTTAAAATTTACAATGTCGGGATACAGCCTTAATTATCACTGGCTCTATGACGGTGAGCGCGCATCGATTTATAATGCATTTATTGAATTTGCAAACACTTATTTAAATTCCCTTGAGGAACTTGGTTATGATACCGACCTGGAGGCTATATGCTGGATGCAGGGCGAGTCTGACACCACGGATTTCAAAGCAGCAAGATATTACTATAATACCGAGAAGTTTGTATCATATCTTCGTTCCGATCTTTCCTCTTACGCTGAGGGAAATATATATTTTGTGGATGCCGGAATATCGTCAAGTCCATATTGTGAGCCTGCATATCCCGAGATAAATGAAGCAAAGAAGGCGTTTTCCGATACTTCGGAGTATAACATTTATTTTTCTACGATAGATGCAGGACTTACTACGCTTTATGAGCCCGAGAGCAATCCCGACCTCGGACACTATGATGCTCTATCCGAGCTTGCGCTTGGCAGGATGTTCGGTAGCGAGCTTGTAAAAATACTTAATTCAGAGGATTAACCTATGCTTAAAATACTTATTGCCGAGGATGACAGAGAGTTAAGGCAGCTTTTCTCTCACGTCCTCATAAAAAACGGATATTCGGTAAAGGGTGTTGCCAACGGTAAGGAGGCACTTGAAGCACTTGACAACGATTATTTTGACCTTATCATTTCGGATATAATGATGCCTGTCATAGACGGCTATGAGCTTGTGCGTACTCTTCGAGAGGGAGGAAATACCACCCCTGTTCTTATGATAACGGCAAAGGACAGCTTCGATGATATGCGCCGTGGATTTCTTGCAGGAACCGACGACTATATGGTAAAGCCGGTTAACGTTAATGAGATGATCCTTCGCGTACAGGCGCTTCTCAGGCGCGCCCAGATGATAAGCGAGCGCCGTCAGGTAATCGGCAGTACGGTTATGGAGATAGATTCGCTTACGGTTACTACCGACAAAGAGAGCTTCATTCTGCCACAGAAGGAGTTTATGCTGCTTTATAAGATGGCAGCCTCACCCGGCAAGATTTTCACCCGTCATCAGCTTATGGATGATATATGGGGCTACGATAACGAGAGTGATACGCACACAGTTGACGTACATATAGGCAGACTTCGTGAAAGATTTCGTGACAGCAATGACTTTAAAATAGTAACCATGCGTGGCGTGGGATATAAGGTTATTAAGCTATGAAAAATAAAATCAGTCCGTCCGAGGAAATTGGCGTTTATTACGTCAAGGTTCGCGAGAAATTCGATCAGATAAGACATCAGAAAAAGGAAGGCTTCAGCTTAAAGTGGCGACTGTTTATCGTTGTCGCAGCGGGAATGGCTGTCGGAATCTGGCTTGGATACGGTATATACGAGCTGCTTCGTGTACTTGGTGTGGAATTTGATAGCGTAAATCTTATCCTTGAGGTTTCTGTTGTCAGCCTTCTTTGTGGTCTCGGGTTTTCTCTTCTTCTTTCTAAATGGGTTTTTAAGCCTATCAAGGATCTGAGAGAGGCTATGGAAAAGGTGGCAGACGGTGATTTCGACGTCAGGCTTACCGAGCCGTCTAACTCAAAGGAAATTCAGGAGGTCTATTCGGGCTTCAATCTTATGGTGCATGAGCTTGGCACAACCGAAATGCTGCAGCGTGATTTTACTTCAAACGTCTCACATGAATTCAAGACACCTATTGCTGCCATAGAGGGATACTCCATGCTTCTTCAGGGGGGAGATAATCTTAACGAGGACCAGCGAGAATATGTGGAAAAGATTCTTTATAATACAAAAAGGCTTTCCTCGCTCGTAGGTAACATTCTTCTGCTTTCAAAGCTTGAAAATCAGACAATCGAAACCAACCGAAAGCTATATGATCTGGACGAGCAGATTCGTGAGTCGCTTCTCGGAATGGAAGGCGCATGGCTGAATAAAAATATTGAATTTGACGTTGAGCTTGATCCGGTGAAATATCTCGGCAACGAGGGACTTATGCATCACGTTTGGGATAACCTTTTATCAAATGCGATAAAGTTCAGTCCCGACGGTGGTCTTGTCAGGCTAAGCTTGTATAAAGAAAACAGCAAGATCATCTTTGTCGTTGAAGATAACGGTCCCGGCATACCCGAGGAGGCAAAGAAACGTATCTTTGATAAGTTTTATCAGCATGATAATTCGAGAGAGCAGGAAGGACACGGTCTCGGTTTGCCTCTTGTAAAGAGAATACTCGCACTTTGTGGTGGTCAGATTTCGGTGGAGGATGCCGAGAGTGGTGGCGCGAGATTTGTCGTGACACTTGAAGGATAAACAGGATATTTGATTAAGGCGCTTGTCGTTATGACAGGCGCTTTTTTTCAACAAAAGTTGACTCTTAATTGATATTTAGTTGTAATTGTTAATATATAATCTACACTGTATTAAATTAGTTTAAATATCCTCGGAGGAAAAATGACTACATATAGATTAGATGGAAAAAAATATGTCGAAATGCTTTCGGGTGGCGCAGCATTTCTCTCACAGCATTTAGACGAGCTTAATGCGTTAAACGTCTTTCCCGTAGCAGACGGCGATACGGGAACAAATATGTACAGCACGATTGATGGTGGACTAAGTGCCATCTCGGCTCTTGATACGGATAATCTTTGTGAAACAATGCGACTTTTTGCTCGAGCCTCTCTTCTCTCTGCAAGAGGTAATTCGGGAGTAATCCTTTCGCAGATTTTTGCAGGAATAAGCGAGGGACTGTCTGGCTGTGATTCGGTAGATGTAACCGGGCTTTCCAAAGCATATTTACAGGGAATAAAAAACTCTTATGCCTCTGTGCAGAATCCTACGGAGGGAACTATCCTTACCGTGTTCAGAGAGAGTGCTGAGTATGCAGCAGAACATATAGATCAGAATTCATCGGTAGAGGACTTTTTCAGGCTTAACGTGGAGGAGGCGCGTCGCTCACTTGAAAGAACTCCCGAGCTTCTCCCTGCGTTGAAGGAGGCGGATGTAGTTGATTCGGGTGGTGCAGGCTATCTTTATATAGCCGAGGGAATGTATGCTGCCCTGACTGGCGAGGTGGTGGCAGGAATCAAGCCCCGTCACGACGCTAAAGCAATAGATATAGATCGCTTCACCCGTGACAGCAAGCTGGAATTTGGCTACTGTACCGAGTTTCTTTTGAGACTCACAACCGACAGGGTTGACCCCGACAGCTTTGATATTAACACCGTTTTATCCGATCTTCAGCGCCTCGGTGGCGAGAGTGTGGTAGCATATAAGCAGGATGACGTAGTAAAGGTGCACGTTCACAGCTTTACTCCCGGTATCATTCTTTCTGAGATGCAGAGATACGGTGAATTTTTGACGGTAAAAATCGAGAATATGTCCCTTGGGCACTCGGATAACATGAAGCCGAGGAAGATAAGAAAAAAAATCGCCACCGTTGCAGTTGCCTCGGGTGACGGTATTTCGGCGCTCTTCACCGATATGGGTGCAGACAGTATTATAAACGGAGGACAGACGTCAAACCCGTCTATTGAGGATTTCATTTCTGCCTTCGAAGCTATTGAGGCAGAGAGCATTATCGTTCTTCCGAATAATAAAAACATTCTCTTGGCAGCAGAGCAGGCTGCAAGGGTTTATGAAAAATCAAAGGTATACGTTATTCCTACTAAAAATATCCTGCAGGGCTATTCTGCGCTTGCAATGATAAATCCCACCGTGGATGATATCACCACGCTTATATCGGGTGCTGCTATGGCGGCAGAAGGAGTTATCGACTGTGAAATTACGAGGGCAGTGCGTGACGTTACTATAGAAGGTATGGCAATCCGAGAGGGAGACTTTATGGCGATAAGCAAAGGCAGAATAGTTGCCACGGCAGAAAGTGCAGAGGATGCCACGATGAGTATGCTTGAGGGATGTGATGCCGATCTTTGCGAGATTATCACTGTTTTTGTCGGGGCAGGCGTGGATGCTGAAAGGCGTGTTAGCCTTATAGACAGGATTAAGGAAAAATATCCCGATCTTGAACCCATTTTCTATGAGGGTGGGCAGGAGGTATATGATTACCTGATTGCGTTGGAGTAAGGAGTAAATGTTATGATAAAAATTGTTATAGATACTAAGGGTGGCGACAAGGGTGCTACCGAAATGATTAAGGGAGCAAAGGCAGCTCTTATGAAGTATGATCAGCTCTCGGTGCTTCTCGTAGGTGACGAGTCGGTTATTTCTTCGGAGTGTAAAAAGCTTGAAATGCCAATGGACCGTGTGGAAATACTTGACGCACCTCTTGAGATTACAAATTACGATTCGGCTGCCGATGCTATCTTCAATAAAACCGAGTCGTCTATGCTTAAGGGGCTTAAGACTCTTTCTGAGAGGGAGGATCTGTTCGGCTTGGTTACCACGGGTAATACCGGTGTATTGCTCACGGGTGCTATGCGTTATCTGTCGGGCAAGGATAGAGTACGTCCTGCGCTTGCTGCAGTTTTACCCAGCGAGAACGGTGGCTTTACCTGCCTTGTGGACACAGGCGCAACAATAGATTGTAACTCTCAGATGCTTCATCATTTTGCAAGACTCGGCTCGGATTTTATGAAGCAAAGCTATGCTATCGATAGCCCGAAGATTGGATTGCTTTCCAACGGCTCCGAATCCTCGAAGGGAAATAAGCTTGTGAAGGAAACCTATCCCGTTCTTGAATCAGACGAGAGCTTGAATTTCGTGGGAAATATCGAAGGCAACAGGGCGCTTTCGGGGGATTGTGACGTTCTTGTCTGTGACGGATTTGCAGGTAATCAGGTAATGAAGGTTACCGAGGGAACTGCTACCAGGATCATCACAGATATTATGAAGTATGCTCACCGTACAGGCAGTGATGAGATTAAGAAGCTGGGACTTCATCTTATGGAGATATACGATATTGGCTCGCTCGGTGGTGGATATATTCTGGGAATTACAAAGCCGGTTATCAAGGCACGTGGCAATGCAGGTGAGAAGGCTGTGGTAAGTATTGCCGGAATGTTTGTTAATATGGCGAGCAACAAGGCTATGTTTGATAAGTCGAAAAATAAAATCTGATGGAGAAAATTATGAGCAAAATTAAAATTATGTGCACCTCTACGGGTTGTATTGACTATGCGCCCGAGAGATATAAAAATCTTGGTATTGAAATTATCCGTATTCACGTTATTTATGATGGCAAGGAGTATAAGGAAGGTCTTGATCTTGACCCTGTAGCCTTCTATGATTATCTTGAAACAATAGAGGACCCGAAGAGTCACCTTCCCTCCACAGCAATGCCGGATACAGAGGATATTATCGCTGCATTTGACAGGGCAGTGGCAGAGGGCTGTGACGAGGCTATCGTATTTGCGATCTCCTCAGGACTCGGAGGCACCTACAACAAGCTTTGCCTTATCGCAAAGGAGTATAAAGGCAGACTTAAAATAAGAGTGGTTGATACCAAGATAACCTGCTTCGGCGAGGGATTGCTTGCTATCAAGGCTGCAGAATTTGCTTCCCGTGGCATGTCCGGTGATCAGATAATGAAGGAAATAAAATGGATGATGGACCGTCAGGTGTTCCTCGGTGTAGACGGAAAGCTTGACTATCTTATCTATAACGGCAGACTTAAGGGAGGTAAGGCGCTTATGGGCCAGCTTCTTAACTTCTGTCCTGTGCTTACCTTTAACGAAAACGGTGAGTGCGTTTCTTTGGAAACCGTTCGTACTCAGAAAAAGGCTCTCGCAAGAAGCTGCGAGCTTATAAAGGAAAAAATAGGTAACCGTTCCCCCGAGGATTATCTTCTCTGGCACGTGTACACAGGTCCATCGCTTATTACGACGCTAAAGGAAATTGAGGTGAAGTACGGCGTTGAAGTAAACCACGAGGACGTTATTATGTCGCCTGTAAGTGGCAGTCATAACGGTCCCTGGCTTGCAGGCTACGGTCTTGCTTTCCTTCGCCGTGACGATGAGCCTCTGGAGGATTGATATGCTCGAAATCAGAGAAGTAAAAACAAGGAAGGATATCAAGGAATTTATCGAGTTTCCGTTAAGGCTGTATAAGAACTGTCCTTATTTTGTGCCACCACTTTATTCCGATGAAAAAAAGCTGCTTGAATCAGGTGGCAAAAGCGAGGATGCCGACGCAGTATTCTATCTTGCTATCCGTGGTGGCAGGACGGTAGGCAGAATTCAGGGTATTCTTCAAAAAGAGTATAACCGTAGTCATAATGTAAAGCAGATCAGATTTACCCGTTTTGACTGTATCGACGATATTGAGGTTGCGCGCGCTCTCTTTTCGGCAGTTGAAGGCTGGGGCAGGGCGCTTGGTATGACCGACGTGTGTGGACCTCTCGGCTATACAGATCTTGACCGTGAGGGACTTCTGGTTGAAGGATTTGAGGAAAATTCCACCTTTGAGGAACAGTATAACTACGAGTACTACGGCAGACTGATTGAGGCTCTGGGATATAAAAAAGACGTGGATTGGTTGGAATATCAGCTTAAAATGCCTGCAAGGCGAAATGATATGCTTACCCGTGTGGCACTTCGCTCGCTGGAGCTTAATAACCTTCATATCGCCTCTACCGATCTTCCTAAAAGAAAGTACATAGAGAAATACCGTGACGGCTTTTTCGACTGTCTGTCGGAATGCTATGCTCATCTTTACGAAACTGTTGAAATTCCGAAGGCCGCGCAGGATGAGCTCATCTCGCAGTTTATGATGATAGTAAATAAAAAATACGCTATCTTTATCTGTGATGAGAACGATAGGGTGGTTGGCTTTGGACTGTGCTTTCCCGGTATCGGTGATGCAGTGAAGGAAAGTGGTGGACGCTTGACGCCTCTCACGCTTCTTCGCATTTTAAATACAGTAAACAAGCCTAAGGTCATTGATCTTGCGCTTGTTGCCGTCCGTCCCGAGTACAGAAATGCAGGGCTCAACGCCGTTTTAATAGACGGCATCCTGGATATTCTTGAAAGTGGAGAGGTTGATAGCTGTGAGACCAATCTGAATCTTGAAACCAATACTGCGGTTCAGGCGCAGTGGAAATACTTTGATGCCCGTCAGCATAAGCGCAGAAGGGCGTATATAAAAAGAATAGGAGAATAAAAATGTTAGAACAGCTTAAAATAGTTCTCGCAAGAGTCCTTCCGGATATGGATATGTCAACCGTGAGCGAAAACACAAAACTGATTGATGATCTTGGCTTTGACTCTCTGGCGCTTATGATGATGTCAATGGAGATTGAGGATGCCTTCGGTTTTAAGTTCACCGAGTTTGTCAGATTTGAAACCGTAGGTGACGTTTGCAGGTATATTGAAGGAAAAATGTAAATCTTTATTTACAAAATAATACAAAAAGAGCAAGAATTCAAGGGTTTCCTGAAAATTCCTGCTCTTTGTTTTTTGCTGTTACTAACCGATTTTTTTGACGAAAAGGTATCTTTCAAGGCCACCGTATTTCTTCAGTACCTTGTTAAGTGTGAAGCCACACGCCTCAAGATTGTTTTTGCTCCAGGGGTTTTCGGGTGATACGGTGGAGGAAAGCCATTTGAAGCCACACTCCTTTGCGTGCTCGCCAAGCTTTATGATAAGTGCACGCTGAAGTCCGTTTCCACGGTAATCGGGTCTTACGATAATCAGCTTTACGTTCGCATTTTCGGTTACATCCTCAACCTCGTCGATATCCTTTGCAAGATTTTCTGACGTTGTGCCGGCTGCGTGAAGAATTCCGAAAGCAATCATCCTTCCTTCATAGTATGCTCCGAGCACAAGACTCGGCGCAGGGAAGCAGACCGAAAGAGTTTCAGTAGTGTTTCTGCGAAGGAAATCCGAGCTTCCTGTTGCATGCGCAAAGGTCTCTTCCTGTATTTCGAGGAGCTCGGGTATATAGTCGGGTGTAAGCTGCTTGTAGCTTATATTTGTTACGTCTATTTTCATAATTATCTCCTATATTTTGGCTACAACGATTAAGAAACCAAAGTTTACGAATGTGTCGGTTGCCAGGAACTGCTCTTCAAGCGTCTCGAAGTTCTCGTCAAGCCATTCCTTCTCGGTCTGAATTTCCATATTAGTCGGATTGTTCGCTGCCGTTACGTTTACGCTGTTGCGAAGGAACAGGAATATTGTGTCAAAGAAGGCTTCCTTCTCGGTATAGTCCATAGATGCCGAGTTTATGCTCATCTTCTCATATACAATGTCACGGTAACCCGAACGGTGAAGCAACGTGAACAGCTCACGGCCTGAGTAACGGTAGCCTGTCGTATCGCATTTTGCAATCATATTGAAGGATCGCTCGAATTTCATATCCTCGTCGGGGTATACGAAGCTGATTCCGTCATCTATATTACGGATAAACACAGTTGCGCCACGGTTGCATACCTTGCGCAGATTCTTAAGCACCTGGTAAGGTGACTTAAGATGAGACATTACGGCAAGAATGTTTATCCAGTCGAAGCCTTCAATTCCTTCCTCGTCCATTATCTCACGAAGATTATCAATAAAATCGGGACTCTCAACATCCATCTGATAGAAGCTTGCTTTTGTATCCTTATAGTCTGCCTTTGCCTTTTCAACAAAGCTTTCGTCAAACTCTACGCCAATGATTTTAGATACTTCGGGACGGTTCCCAAGCCTTGCCATAAGGGCGCGACCGTTTCCACATCCGATATCAAGTACACGAAGCTCGCTCTTTCCCTCAAGATATTTTTCGTAAACAGGCATATCAAAATCATACAGCAGCTTCTGCTGTGTTTCAAGACGTCGCGACTCAATCTTGTTGCCCTGGCTGAAGAAGCCGGTCTTGTTTTCGCTCTGAATATGAACGCGTTTTTTGGTACGCTCCTTCTTGCTCTTCAGCTCGTTTTCGATTATCTCATCGTAATCGGTAACGCCAACCTTGTCCTTCAGAATAGGAAGGAGCAGATCTATGGAGTTGAAGGAGTAAACGTCGGTGTACTGAATAGCATTTATATGCTTTACACGGTCTATCTCCTGCTCGGTAAAGTAGGTCTGCATCGCAGAGGTATTATAGCTGAAGCCGGGAGTGATGATAGGGAGGAACGAACACATCGGATTTGCCAGAGCAGAGCGCAGCTCCTGGAGAACAACGTCGTCCTCCTTGCCACACTGCTCGAAGAAATCGGGTGTGAGTATCATGATCATAAGCGAAACCCGTGATGCAACGTCCTTGCATACCGTCATAAAGTTCTCACCACGCTTGATACATTTAGGTGCGTAGAATATTTTAAGCTTGTTCTTGGTATGTACGTTAAGATCCGAGTAGATGTTGGCAGCAAGCATAGCACCTTCTCCACGGTAACAGAGAAATACGTTATAGTCTTTATACATTTTCGAGCCCTTTCGACTTTTTTATTACAAGTATAGCATAATATTTATAGAAAATCAAGAGCTATGCAGACTTGTTTATCGTTGCTTTACCGATAAAAAGAGGGTAGCCCCAAAAAGCTACCCTGAAAAATTATTTACCTAAATACTGATATGTACTCTGATCACCGAAATTATCAACTCCCATAAAGTGAGCTATGGTATGAGCGATCTGAATATTCTCTATCTTCTGACCGTTAAACAGCTCGGAGCCTGCACCGTAAGCAAAGATGGGAACGTTTTTTCCTGTATGATCCTCGGAGTGATACTCAAGCACGCCCTCGGAGTTAGGGAAGAGATCGCCTGTCTCATGGTCTGCAGTGATGAGAATGAATGTGTCGGGATTATAGAATGCAAATTCCATAAATCTGCCGATAGCCTGGTTAAAGCGTACTATTGCGTCAAACGCCTTGTCAAGCTCGTTATTGTGCGAATGCTTGTCAATATGCGCCTCCTCATACATAAGGAAGAAGCCTTTTTTATTTGCACTGAGCTTTGACAGCATATCGGTGATTTTCTTTTCGACGGTTTTTTCTATATATCTTTCTGTGTAGTAATCGAAGCCACACTCGATAACAGTACCATACTTTGTCTGTGCTTCAAGCTGGCTGATAATGATTCCGGCATCGTCGTATCTTGCATCGGCGTGAGAGGAGAAGGCTGCGGGTGTTGCTCCGGTCTTAACCTCGGTAGACATTACACCTGCCGACATTCCGTTCTCGTGAGCAAGCTCGGTAAGCGATTTTACGTCGTTAAGGTTTTCATCTCGTCCGACAAATCCGTTAATCGTCTTGATACCACAGGAAAGGGCAGTACCACCTGCAGCACTGTCGGTAACACCGGATAGAGAAGCAGTTCTTGACTGACCCTGTGCAGGCAGATAATATCCGTAGAACATATCCTCACCGTCGCTGTATTCACGGTCGTTTTCAAGATATTCAAACATTTTAGTCTGATTGATGCCCATTCCGTCACCGATAAGCATAATAAAGTTCTTCGCCTCTTTAACGATGGGAGAATGTACCTTCACCTCCTCTGGAACGGTTGCATCATAGTCAGCTGTAGGAACATAAGTTTCAATAAAGAAATATGCCGCCGCCGCTATGATAAAGTAATCACCCTCAAGAGCCACGTCACCCTGGTCTGCCAGAATTGCAAACTGAAGTCCCACGGTCTCGGCGTTAAGCTTTTCAGAAATAGCTCTTTCGGTATTTCCGACCACGATTTCATTTTCGGTAACAGCATCCTCGCTGTCCTCTATCAGTGGAAGATTGATCTTTGTGCGTGCGAGAATCTCGCTCTGTATGTATTCGGCAGCTCTTTTTGAGTAGTCATGATCCTCCTCCGAATACACGATAGAATAATCCTTAAGACTCTCGCCGTTAATGCTGTTGCTTGCTCCGAATGCACCACAGCTGATAAGCGAAACTGCGAAAGACAAAATCAAAAGTAAACATATAATCTTTTTCATAATAATCTCCTTAAATATATTTACACATATATAATATCACATCGAAAATTGTTTTTCAACTATTTAAAAAATATTTTAAATAGCTCTTGACATTATTATTCTTCTGTGGTATAATCTATTTAAAGAAAATTTTAAATAGGTGGTAAAAATGAGCGAGTCCAATATCTTTAAGGTGCTTTCTGACGAGCAGCGACGGCAAATTCTTCAGCTATTGAAGGATGGCAGGATGTCAGCAGGCGAAATTGCAGAGAAGCTATCGGTAACACCTGCAGCACTGTCATATCATCTGAGAATTTTAAAAAGTGCTGACCTTGTTATAGAGTACAAGTCGAAAAATTACGTTTACTACGAAATAAATACATCTGTCCTCGATGAGTTGATCCTTTGGGTAGGACAGTTTGGAGGTAAGAAAAATGAAAACAAAAATAATTAATATTTTGATTTTGCTGGTTACACTTATAGGAACTCTTGCAGCGCTTTTCTCTATGCCGGACACAGTTCCGGTGCATTTTGGTTTTGACGGTGCAGCAGACCGTTGGGGGTCAAAGTATGAGCTACTTATTATGCCGGGAATAATGCTGGCCATGTTGGGCTTTTGGATTGGTACTGACGTTTTATATAAAAAGAAAATTAAAACCTCTACCGATGAAAAAGAAATAGCCGAGGCGAAGGCTAATATTAAGGTAATAGACGTTATATCGGTTATCACCTCGCTTATGTTTGCCGTAATCAATGGAATTACTCTTTACGCCTCCTATTCTCAGCTTGACGGCGTATCGGTAAAGGAGATTGATATTCTTAAGATTCTCACGGTAGTTATGGGAATAAGCTTCGTGCTCATTGGCAACTTTTTACCTAAAGCAAAGAATAACCGTAACGTAGGCTTCCGTCTGCCATGGACCAGATATAGCGACGTCACCTGGCAGAAGAGCAATCGCTTCTCAGGTATTGCTATGGTAATTAACGGTATTGTAATAGCTCTTGCAGGTATTATCTTCTCCGGCAAGGTGGCAATGATTATAATGCTTCTTTCGCTTTGCATTGTATTGCCTATTCTCACAATTTACGCCTACACCGTTTATAGCGAGGAGGTAAAGAAAAGCAATGACGGGGAATAATCTTAAGTACCTTATTTTCCTTGGGATTTTTGGTGTTATTGGTGGATATTTTACTGCGCTTTATTCTATTGAAATTATGGATTTCACACTTCTGGAAGAAGCGATCAGCCAGGTTGGCAGTGTGGAAATGCTTATTCTCATCACCACGCTTCAAAGCCTTGCCTACGCAGTAATCCTCGGTTTTTTAGGAAGACTGATTGCCAAGAAAATCGGGCTGTGGCGCGAGTTTACTGTCACTGCAAAGCCTCTTATGTATACGGTAATAGCCTCGGTTGTTGGTGGTGCTTTATTCATTTTAGCTGATGTTCTTGTATTTGCAAGCTTTATTCCTCCCGTGCTCGATTCCTATATGATAAAGCCCACGCTGAACTATATCGTAGCAAGCGTTACATATGGTGGCGTAGTTGAGGAAATAATGCTGCGCTTGTTCTTTATGTCGCTGATTGCTTTTGTAATTTCGAAGTTTTCAAAGTCACAGGAAGCGACCGAAACCCACCTCGTTATCGCAAATATACTCTCTGCGCTTCTTTTTGCAGCAGGACATCTTCCCGAAACGATTCAGTCAATTGGCATTACTCCGATAATCCTTATCAGATGCTTTGTTATGAACGGTGCATTCGGTATCCTGTTTGGTAGAATGTACCGTAAATACGGTATCGGATACGCCATGCTCACTCATGCCGGAGTGCATATTATTTCAAAGATTATCTGGATTCTGTTTATTTAAAAAAAATGCGGCTCATCGAGCCGCATTTTTCTGTTATTTATGATATTTTTTACCCACTAAGATGGTAAACGAGCGATATAGTGCCTCGTAAAGCACGACTCTCATCAGCTGATGAGGGAAGGTAAGTGCAGATACAGAGAGCCTTACGTCGCATTCCCTCTTTACCTTTTCTGCAAGACCGTGAGACGAGCCGATTATCAGCGTAATCTTTCCACTCTCATCTGCCATTCTGCCAATAAGCTTCGCCAGAGCAGGCGAGTCATACTGCTTTCCTTCAACGCAGAGTGCAATTTTCCCCGAGCCTTTGGGAATTGCAGAAATAATTCTGTCTCCCTCGCTTTCCAGCGCACGTCGCACCTCCGAGGCATCATCCTCGTTTGCAATCCGTTCCTCTTTTATATTTATCTCATCAACCCTTGCATACTGCGAGAGCCTTTTTTTATACTCGCTTACTGCATCCTTGAGGTAGTTTTCCTTAAGTGTTCCGACGGTAATCAACGTAATATTTGCCATCATCTTATCCTCGATAGCTTAGCGAGACCACTCTTAAGACCCTCGATAAGCTCATCAATATCCTCTCTTGTGTTTCTGTATGACAGGCTTATGCGTATTGAGCTGTCAGCTTCGCTTTCGGTTCTGCCAAATGCCGTCAGTGCAGATGAGATATGTGCCGAGTTTGAGGAACAGGCAGAGCCACTCGAAACATAAATTCCAAGTGATGAAAGATAATGCAGCATGGTTTCACTCTTGATTTTCGGCAGAGTGATATTGAGTATATGAGGCGCACTCGCCTTCGGTTCTGTGATAGATATTTCGGGCAGCTTTTCTTTTGTCAGACCGATAAGATAGCTTTTCAGCTCGGATATGTAGGAAAATCTATCTCGAAGCGAAGCGTAACCGATTCTGACAGCCTCACCAAAGGCAGCGATTCCGGGCACGTTTTCTGTTCCGGAGCGCATTCCACCCTCCTGACCACCACCGAGAATCAGAGGAGCAAGTCCCTTTGCTTTCATAACAGAGCCGTCAACCACAAGTGCACCCACACCCTTCGGACCTTCTATCTTGTGTGAGGAGATTGTTATCATATCTGCGCCACATTTTACCTTGCTGAATGGAATTTTAAGATAGCTTTGGGTCGCGTCAATATGTATCAGTGCCTCGGGGCATCTGCCCTTAACCAGCTTCGCCACCTCGGAGGTATCATATAAAGCGCCTGTTTCGTTATTCACCATCATCATGCTGACTAAAATAACATCCCCGGTAAGCTCTTTTTTTAGAGCATCGATATCTATCTCTCCTGCTACGGTGGGAATTCTCACAATTTTGTAGCCCATACCCGAAAGCATATTAAGTGGTGCATCGACCGAGGCATGCTCGCCCATGGTGGTAATTATTTTTGCTCCTTTTTTATATCGCTCCTTTGCCATGGCACGACCGATAATCGCAAGATTGTTTGCCTCTGTACCCGATGCAGTAAATATGACGGTAGCACTCTTCGCAGCAAGGGAATTGCATATCTCGCCCCTTACCGAGTCGATAAGCCTTTCTGCATTGAATCCAAGTGCGTGCAGAGAGGAGGGGTTGCCGTAGCACTCTCTTGAAACCGTCACATATTTTTCAAGTGCTGCTTCACATATTTTTGTTGTTGCACTGTTGTCAAGATAGATTTGTCTCACCGTTTTTTCTCGTTTCTTCCTGTATTTTTGTAAACTTATATTTGCATATTACTTGTTTTTTAATAAAAAATCCCTGAAATAATCGCCACGCTATGCATAATTTTTAAATCTGTCATAGCTGGTTGAGGCAGGGGAGAGCAGCAGCGTGCCTACCGATTTTGCCATTTTTCGACCTATGCATATTGCCTCATCAAAGTCACTTGCAATTATAGTCTTGACTTGGTCTTTGACTATACTGTATATCTCTTCGGCATTTTCCCCACAGACAATAACACCTCTTGCATATTTTCTTAAGGCAGGTATCATATCACGGTAATCAAGCCTTTTGCCACGTCCACCGAGTATAATCACAACCTCACGATTAAGTGAGGTTAAGGTTTCTAAGGTTCTTTGAGGGGTGGAATCAATTGATGAATCTATATAATCAACACCATCGGAATTCGGTATAAACTCGCATCTGTGTCTCAGCCCTTCGAAATCTTCTGCAACCCAACCTATTTCCTCTGTGCGAATCATACCGTCGGTCATAGCTATTGCCATCATCAGATTTTTCAGGTTGTGTGGCTCTTTTCGACGTATACAATCAATACGTAGAATTTTCTCTCGGTTACGGCAGATGTATCCGTCCTCCACCGTCATATATACTTCGGCGCAGTAGAGCTTTGTTAATTCCCGATAGCTCCTTGTACTGCTGATTATTCCGTATGCAGCATTTATTCCGATATTATCATCACCGATAATCAGCCTTTCGGCAGACTCTGTGACCGACAGCTTTGCAGCCCGATATTCATCAAAATTCTTATGCCAATCAAGATGATTAGGCGTAATATTGGTTATACACGCAGCCTTTACCCTCGGAGTAAGATATGTCAGCATAAAGCTTGATGCTTCAAAAACGTAAAAGTCGGATTTTTCAGCTGCGTTTTTCCACATCGGCTCACCGATATTGCCTATTAGCTGTGAGCTATATCCGGCTTTATTGAGCAGCATATTAATCAGAGTTGCCGTTGTACTTTTGCCGTCTGAACCCGTAACCAGAAAGGTTGGAGTTGTGTTCTCTTCGAAAAATAGCTCGGCATCCGAGGTGAAAATCACCCCTCGCTTCTTTGCTTCCATCAGCTCAACACGGTCACGTCTTACCGACGGTGAGAAAAAGATGATATCCTCCACAATATCGTTGCAGGCATCCTCTCCCGAATAAACGTGATCAATATTAAGTCCATCGGGAATATCAGATATCAGAACTCTTTTGTCAGAACGTATTGTAACGCTGCAACTATGCAGTGGAAGTGATCTTAGCAGTGAAGAATTGGATATCCCAAGCCCGAAAAAACCGACACGACATCCACGTTTTATTTGAGAGAGTATCATCAGAATAGACCAACCTTTATTTTAGATTATTTTTTCATATCTGTCAAGTTTTTTATAAAAAATAAAAAAACCGTTGCCTTCAATATATGAAAACAACGGTTTTAAGTTAATAGATTGACCGAATTTGTAAGCCGGGTTCTGTACTTATTTTCAGCATAATAAGCAGCTGTCATCTATCTTCACTGTGAATTACTTCACAGTTCGGGTCAACAGAGACCCTGCCACCATGAAACAGCGCGAGCAGCCTGTCGGTACGCATACCGAAAAATCAAGGTGTTGCATCGGATAGGGTTTACAGCAAGTCTATGTTGCCATAGAAGTGGGTGAGCTCTTACCTCGCCTTTCCATCCTTACCACGACTGCTTTGGATAATGCAAATCATAATCTCAGCTTCTCTGCAGTCCGAAATACTTGTGATGCATATGTGAATGCTTTGCATTATTTGAAACAGTCGTGGCGGTTTATTTCTGTTGCACTTTCCCGCGGGTCACCCCGGGCGGACGTTATCCGTTATCCTGCTCTTTGATGCCCGGACTTTCCTCACCGTAACAGCTTTCGCCAACATACGGCGCGACAGCCCCACTCGGTCAACTATTTATTATACAGTATTTTTTTGCTTTTGTCAAGAAGGCTTTTTTAAACGCTTCTTGATTTTGAACAAGTAAAGTAGATTATCTGTCTGTCCTTGCCGAGCTCCTTAATCAGACGGAGAGCTGATGCAGTTTTTGTATCATCAAAGGCAGTGAATGGGTCGTCAAGAATGATAAAAGGCTTTTCTCTCTCATAGAGAGAGTCTACCAGTGCAAGTCTTGCAGCCAGGTTAAATAGGTCACGCGTTCCACGGCTGTAGGCATCAACACCTCTGGTGGTCGCACCCTCCTGCTTGGTAATACCGAAATCTGTGTCCATCTCGAAGCTCTCTCCGGTAATTCCACTGATTTTTTCAGCATATTTTATAAAGCCTGCTCTGGTCTTTCCAAGATACCTTGAGGTCATATTATCCTTTGCTTCGCTCAGGTATTTTTTTGTAAGCAAAACGGTCTCATATCTGACGGTATGCTTTGCGAGCAACTCTTCAAGCTCGCTCTTACGCATTGTAAGCTCCTCACGGCCTTCAAGCTCCTCCGAAAGAGCATTGTAATTACGTTCGGTAAGAGCATATTCTCTGTCAAGATTTGCGATAAGAGCTTCGTTTTCCTGCCTTCTTTTGTCGAGAAGCTTAAGCTCCTCCTCGGCTTTTTTCTGGCTGCCCTCGCCCATGGTATACAGGCTCTCCAGCTTAAGCATCTCGTCACGCTTTGCCACGATCTCGGTTGTCAGCCTGTCGTGTTCTGTCAGCGCCCGACGTAATTCACCAAAGGGATCCTGGGTTTTGGTTCTGAATCTTGCAAGAAATGCAGCAGCCTCACCACGCAGCTTTTCGGCCTTTTCAAGCCTTGCGGTCCGATCACCAAGTATATACCTTTCTGCAACTGCAAGCTCGGCGTATCTGTCATATTCCCTGATAATATCCTCTGCAGCACCGATAATCTCCAGGCCTGACTTTTCGGGGAAGAGAGCAATAAAGGCATTAAGAGTTTTAATATGCAGCTCGGTATCTCCCGTCTCTCTGTCGCCGTTTATCACAGGAAGAAGCAGGCGCATATCCTTAAGTCTTTCCACTGCCTCCTCATCCGACTCAACTTTTACACCACAGACGGATTGGAAGAAATCGATAAGGGCTTTTTTTCTTTTACCTCTTGCCTGATTCTTAAGAATAATCTCGGTGATAAGTGTAGCAAGTATGCCTACGACCCCCACTGCAATAATAGTCTGCTCAATCAATACTCCCACAACACAGCATATTGCAAACAGAACGTAGGCAATAATGCAGCCGATCGGAGTTTTCTTTTTCTTATCCGAGAGAAGCTTATCTGTGTTGGAAAGCTCCTCCTCGGTGGGTACTCTTTTTGCAAAAATTCTTCTTGCACGCATAAGCTCGGGATTTTTTTCTCTTTTCCGACGCTCTTTAAGCTGAACTGCAGCTTGTCGTGCAGCCTCAACCTGAGCACGCTCAAGCTTGCCGTCGAATTTTGCCGACAGTCTCTTGAATTCTACAGTATCTGCGCTCTCGGTCACACTTTCAACAAGGCGTTTCGCCTCAAGGCTCTTGTAGCTTGCCTCATCAATATCGCTGTGAGAGGGAATATCCGTGCCGAAAATCTCGCTTACCTCGTTTCTTCTGCGAACCGATTCCTCAAGCGAAAGCTTCTTTTCTTTATATTGCTTTTCATAATTCACCTCGGCTGCGCGCTTCATCGCATCCTCTCGCAGCTTCAGAATTTCCTTTGCGTCCTCTCTTGCCTTACGGATGGCGAGAGAGATTTCACCAAGTCGAATTCGGCAAGCTTCTGCCTGCCTCTCCACGTCTACCAGGCTGTCGAGACGCCGTGTAATTGAATCTATTTTTGCTTTCGTTTCGGCTATTTCGCCCGAGCCACCTTTTTTAAAGTAAAATTTCCTTTTTTCTTCAAGCACCTTAAGCGCCTCGTCCATTCCACCGATATCTCCGTCACAGCCTACAAGGTCGGAGAGCTTTGCCGAAATAGATTTGTTTTCACTTTTTGGCGTAAGCGCACGCTCGGAGAGAAATACCGTTCTTTCGAAGCCGTCAACGTCAATGCCAAACAGCCCCTCGCCAAGCCCCTCGGGAAAATCGGTGCTTACTCTGCCGGAGGCAGTGTCGTAAAGCACGTATGTGTCGTCTGCTGTCTTTGGAGCAAAGCTTCTCTCTACACGGTAGGTTTTTCCACCGGCAGAGAAGGTAAGGTTGCCACCACAAACGCCACCCTGCCAGGGCAGATAATGCTTTCTGTCATTTTCCTCAAGGCTTGCCTTTTTTGTATCGCTCATGCCGTAAAGCATCACCTTGATAAAGGTGGCCAGAGTGGTTTTTCCACTGCCGTTATCATCCTTTATGCAGTTAAGTCCTTCACCGAAAGTGATCTTCTGCCTGCTAATTTTACCGAAGTTTTCGATATAACATTCTATAAGTCTCATACCGTCACCTCTTAACCCTCAAAAAGTTCTTCGCCCATAAGTGCGTTTATTCCACAGGCGATAATTCTTTCCTTCGTCTCTTCGTCAAGCGAGTCGTCTGCGCTTACCGTTCTGATAAATTCGCCCTTAAGTGACATATCGTGCTTATAATCCTCGGGATTTATCGCAATTCGTGAGGTATCTTTTATTTCAAAATAATAAAATCTTTCGCCGAACTCACGCATAAGACCGTCGGTATCCTTCCAAAGACTTGGGTAATATCTTCCACAAAGCTCAAGTCGAACAATATCTCCTCTTGGAATGTCACTCAATGCTCTTGCAGCGCGATCGCTTATTTCGGATGTTCTTACTGCGCCGTCAAGCTCTACGTTAACAATATGCAGCCTGCGCTTTGCAAAGCTACGGAAGCTGTGAATAACCCTGCCTCCCCTCGCAGAAAGTGCAACGTATCCCTTCTCGCCAACCTCGTCAAAGCCACGTCCCTCTGGGGTTCCCGAGTATACGGCAGCGCCTCTGTCGTCAATTGCAGCAGTGTAATAGCTGTGGTAGTGACCGAGAGCAAGATAATCTATGTTTTTTCCCACAGCATCCTTTATACCAACCGTCTCGGGAGAAGCGCATCTGTCACGAAGCTCGCCGTGGAGAACAACGATGTTCGTCTGAGAGGGAGACAGAGAAAGGCTGTCGAACATTCCCTCGCAAATACTGTTTCTTCCTGCAACCGTAACATCACCCATTTCAAAATAGGTCCATTCGTTTCCGAAAAGCTTAAGATTTTCGGGCAGCTCGGTAACCGATCTGACAAGGGCATCTCCCTCGTGATTACCCTGAAGGTAGAAGAAGGTTATATCCTTCGCCTCGGTGATGATGGAAATAGCCGTATCAAGTGCGCGCTTTGATACACGCCCACTGTCAAACAGGTCTCCTGCAATAATTATTGCCTCTGCACCGATAATCCTCGCTTCATCAACAAGTCTGCCGAAGCCTGACAGCAGCTCGCGCCGTCTTTCCTTGATTCTCTCCGGGGAAAGCCGTGAGGTAAGGGGGGAGTCGAGATGGATATCCGATGTATGTATAATCTTCACTGTGTCACGTCCTTTTCGTTTTTTTACATATATATTATACAATCTTCAAAGCATCATGTCAATAAAAAATCACCCTTTTTATCGCTTATTCATAATTGATTAATACAGTCATTTTCTTCAGGAGAATAAGTATGATAAAATTTATTTGTACCGAAAGTGAACAGCAGGCAGGTATACGAGCAGCCGAAATTATGGCAGAGGTAATAAAGACACGCCCGAATGCTCTTATCGGGCTTGCCACCGGTTCCACGCCACTCAATATGTACGCCGAGCTTGTAAGAAAGTGCAGCATAGGCGAGATTAGCTTCAAGGACGTTACGACCGTTAATCTGGATGAATACGTGGGACTCACACCAGACCACGAGCAGAGCTATTATTGGTTTATGTGGAAAAATCTGTTCAGCCATATCGATATCGAACCTGAAAATACCCACCTTCCTACAGGAGCATCTCCTGACCCCGAAAAAGAATGCATAAATTATGACCGTCTGCTTGATAGGCTTGGTAGTGTGGATATTCAGCTTCTTGGCATAGGGCATAACGGTCATATAGCCTTCAACGAGCCTGACAGCCATTTTCCAAAGGATACAACGCTTGTCAAGCTTTCGGACTCCACGATTGAGGCAAATTCGCGCTTCTTCGACTCAAAAGCAGATGTGCCAAGTCAGGCAATCTCCATGGGCATAGGCAGAATTCTTCGTGCGAAGAGTATTCTTCTTCTCGCAACAGGGCAGGGAAAGGCAGATATCCTCGAAAAAGCCCTCTTCGGTAAAATCACACCCACCGTTCCTGCCTCGATTTTACAGTTTTATCAGGGGGAGCTTACCGTTGTCACGGATAAATCTGCATTCTCGACAATCAAAGAAAAGCATCCACGTGTAAATCCTGAATAAAAAGCCACTATTTTTACATTGACATTCCTTTAACTTTATGCTATCATTTATTAGATAACAAAAGCAAAGGAGTAAACGCAATGGCAGATAAAAACAACACCTTCGAAAACGAGGACGATGGCATAATCACTCTTTACAGCACCACAGGTGAGGCAATACGGTTCGTTGAGATAGCAGGAATCGCTTATAAGCGTAATTTCTATGCTATTCTCCAGCCGGTAGAGCTTCTTGATGGAATGGATGAGGACGAGGCGCTCGTATTTAAAATTACTCGCCGTTCCGACGGATCGGATTCCTTTGAGATCGAGCTTGATGATAATATCATTGACGCTGTTTTTGAGGAGTATAACCGTCTCTACGATGAGGCTCACGGTGACGAGGAAGAATAAGCTATGAGCTCCCGGCGCAAAAATTGCCACCACAGTCATTTATAAGAGTGATTGTTCAAGGCTTGTGAGTTCATATATTTGCTCAGGCAATTTTTTGAACCCGATTCTGCACAAAGTGCCAAGCAAGCTTGTCGATCTTCGAGTGGAAAAAGTGCACCCCTATTCGCACAGGAAAACAGTGCGCACATAGCGCAGTTGGAAGGGAAGCGCGAACAAAGTGCGAGGCGCGAGCATGTTCAACTCCCAAGTCGAGTTCATCAAAAAAGAAAAGAGGGCACGCAAGGTGTCCTCTTTAACTTTCACAGTTTGAAAAAAAGCACGGGAGTTTGTCCCTTTAAGGACAATATTTTTCGCTCGCCGCTGGGAAACAAGCTTCCCGACGGTTTACGCTCAAATGTGAACCCGATTCGGCACAAAAGTGCCGAGCGTGTTTAACTAACGAAGGTTCGTCAAAAATGAAAAGAGGGCACGCAAGGTGTCCTCTTTTCATTTTTGGTGGAACCGACGGGAGTTGAACCCGTGTCCGAAAACCTCTTGATATAACCTTCTCCGTGGGCAGTCTTATCTACTGAGATTTCCCTCGGTCAACGCCGATAGACAGGCTTTGACGTTGGTAGCCCTTTTATGCCTGACCGATACAAGAGCGAACTCTCGGTTCAGGTGTACTACTGATTTGACGCACGGTGGAAGCCGTAGTCCTCATCCACGGTACGGGCGGCGCTTATGGCCGCGTCACAGCTTACGCTGCAAGAGCAACAGTATTGTTGTCGTTTATTTTAAGGTTGGACATTATTACGGGATTATCCGGCCCGCCACGCTTATCATACCTCAAAATCCCCGTCGAAACCCTTACGGCCCCATATTTTAGAATTTGTGGTAACATATATTATAACCAATTTAAAATTAAAAGTCAACACAAAAAAAGCAAAAACAAAGCATCGTTAGATAATTGTTAAAAGTAACCAAAAAAGCTTTGCTAAAATTGTAACAATTAACCATTTACTTTTATTGTAAATTATGATATAATTTAACAGAATGTTAACAAGCAAAAAAATAAAAAAATAACAAAGGAGAAAAAAATGGCATTCAATCCCCAACTGTTCAAGCAGCTTATGCGCATCAAAAGAACAAAGCAGACCTTTTCGTTTTTAATTAAGGTTGTTGCTCTTCTTTCTGCTGTAGCAGTAGCTGGTGTAGGTGGTTATACCGCTTACAAGAATTTTGTTGAAAAGCCTGAGTGCACCGAGCACGTTGATGCAAACGGAGACAATATCTGTGACGTTTGTGAAGCCGTTCTTGAAGGCACCGATGAACATGTACATGAATTCGCTCCCGCGACATGTACAACTCCCTCTACCTGTGAGTGTGGAGCAACTGAGGGCGAGGCTCTCGGACACACTGTTGTGACCGATGCAGCTGTTGAGCCCACCTGTACTGAGACAGGCCTTACTGCAGGAGAGCATTGCTCTGTCTGTGACGAAGTGCTTGTTGCTCAGACTGTTATTGAGGCAACCGGTCATAGCTATGCAGACGGCTCTTGCGGCGTATGTGGCGCAGAGGATCCCGACTATGTTGCTCCTCACGAGCACAGCTATGAGAGCGTAGTAACAGCTCCCACTTGTACCGAGGCCGGCTACACAACCTACACCTGTTCTTGTGGCGATAGCTACGTTGCAGATGAGGTAGCAGCGCTTGGCCACAGCTTTACTGAGGGTGTATGTGGCGTATGTGGCGCAGAGGACCCCGATTATGTAAAGCCTGTTGAGAAGGTATGGACACTTATCACCGAGCTTAAGACCGGAGACATCGTACTTATCGGTAACGCAGCTAACGGTAAGCTTCTTTCTGCACTTAAGGTAAGCGCAGGTTCCTTCTACAACAAGGGTGTTGACTACAGCGCAACCGATTTTGGCAATGTAACCGATGATGAGAAGTGGGTTGTTACCGTAAATGAAGATGGCAGCTATTCCTTCACAGCACTTAATGGAGACAAGCTTGCACTTGCAGAGAGCTATTCCTCTCTTAATGCAACAGGTGTTCACGACAAGTGGACTCTTGTAGACAAGGGAAATGGCGTATATAACCTTAAGAATGCAGGCCGTGGAAACTACCTTGAATGGTATGCATCCAAGGGCAACTGGAGCACCTACAGCAGCATCAGTGGCAATCTCTTTGAGATTTCCTTCTATGCACTTCGCGAGCCCGTATATCACGAGCACAGCTATGAGAGCGCAGTAACAGCTCCCACCTGTACCGAGGCCGGCTATACAACCTACACCTGTTCTTGTGGCGATAGCTACGTTGCAGATGAGGTAGCAGCACTTGGACACAGCTTCACCGAGGGTGTATGTGGCGTATGTGGCGCAGAAGATCCCGACTACGTAAAGCCTGTTGAGAAGGTATGGACACTTATCACCGAGCTTAAGACCGGAGACATCGTACTTATCGGTAACGCTGCTAACGGTAAGCTTCTTTCTGCACTTAAGGTAAGCGC
>JAFTON010000023.1 GCA_017463765.1 Clostridia bacterium
ATATAAATATATAATAAATATATAGCTACGTAACCATTTTATCATAATTTATTCATAATTACAATAGTAATAATATATAAAATTTTATAAATATTTTTATGCATGTTGTATATTCTTGTGTATGAGCGTGCGATAGAGATAAAAAAGGAATGATCTTTTTTCGGATTTACAAAAACCGGATTTTTATCATTTTTCGCCCAAAAAGCAATTGATTTGACAACTATATTTTACATTTTTGGCACTTTCGGGGCAAAAACACAAAAGAAAACGGACCCGGAAAAATCCGAGTCCGTTATTAAAGTTTACATTTATACTTTAAATGTTCATTAAAACGAGAGTTTATCAGAATGACCACCAGGATCTACGTCTGACACGTCTGTAGAAGATAGCCGTGAAGGAGATGATAACACAGATTGTTGCGATTGCGATAGAACCGATAACCTTAACGTTATCCTCGTTTCCGTCAGCGCCTGTGGGTCCGATGTCACCGATATCACCCTTATCGCCCTTATCGCCCTTAGTGGAAGCAAGTCTGCGCATGCTGCCGTCTGTGAAGGTGATTACAAGCTGGCTCTTATCATCAAGAACAATGCTTGCAATAGTCTTGCCATCATTACCAACGTCGCCCTTGTCACCCTTAACGCAGCCGAGGCTGATCTCGGTATCGTCATCAAAGGAAACTATAAGCTCCTGCTTATCGTTAATAACAACAGACTTAACAAATCTGCCGTCAAATCCTACGTCACCCTTGATGGGACCGTAGCTTTCGCTTGTACCGTCACTATACTTTACGTTAAGCTTAAAGGTCTCCTCGTCAAGCTCAACGCTTTCAATAGTTCTGCCGGGATCACCCTTATCGCCTCTTACCGAACCGATATTCTTGGTCTCACCATTGGTATAGTGCAGGATGATCTCATAATTTACAATTTCAATTCTTTCAATGCTGTTGCCGTCAACACCTATAGCCTTCTTGTCGGTAATGATACCACCAATAGACCAATACTTAACACCGAGAACGTCTACGATCTCAGGATAAGCGCCGTCAATCTTGATTACAACGTAATCGCCTGCAAGGCTCTTAACGGCAATAAGTGTTTCGGGAAGATACTCGTTTACGTCAATATCAAACTCAGCCTGTATAGCATTTACAACAAGAGTTCCGTTATTAACGATAGTATTAACGCCATCGCCCTTAACGCTTCCCTCTCCAACAATGGTAAGAGTACCGTTGTTAAGAATTGCGCCTGCGTCTGCAGTAAGGCTGTGACCGTTAAGGTTGATGGTAATGCTCTGCTCTGCTCCGATTACTACAGCTGCAGAAAGCGCAATATCAGACTCAAGAGTGATTACGTCGCCCGACTTTGCGGCAGCGACTGCATCAGCGAGAGCCCCCTCGCCACTGTACTGAACCGAGCCGATGCTGACAGATGTCTCCTCAGCTGCAGCAGATATTCCCATCACCGTAAACATGGAAACAAGCATTGTCATTGCAAGAATTAAAACAAAAATTCTTGTCTTGTTTTTCATATTAATTTTCCTTTCTTGCCATTTACCAGTGAACCCCGGACGCTGCCGAGGTCCACTGAGCTGTCGGATAATATATTATTTATAGGAAATAATGTGGTAATTATCTGCGTGCGCCCCACCAGGATCTGCGCTTGTTATTGCGAACAAGCACGACTGCTGCTGCAAGAACGATGGAGGTTACAGAAACGATCATAGCGATTCTAACGATCTGGTTGTTGTTTGCACCAGCCTCACCAACAGGACCGGTATCGCCCTTATCACCCTTGTCACCCTTATCGCCCTTGATAGAGCCCAGGTTAGCAGTGGTGCCGTCGGTGTAGGTAATTACAAGTTCAAAGTTCTCATTAAGAGTAATTCCTGCGATACCGTTGCCGGTCTCACCCTTATCACCCTTATCGCCCTTTACGTTACCAAGAGTTTCGGTAGTGCCATCGGTGTAAGTAACAACGATCTCATTCTTATCGTTAAGCTCAATACCTGCGATACCATTACCTGTTTCACCCTGCTCGCCCTTGATAGGACCGAGAGTGATAACAGAACCGTCGGTGTACGTGATTACAAGCTCAAACTTATCATTGAGAACTATGCTTTCAATACCGTTACCGGTTTCGCCCTTGTCACCCTTAAGGTTTACGTCGATTGTAACAGGAGCTCTGCCGTCAGTGTAGGTGATAACGATCTTATTATCAACAAGCTCCATCTTTTCAATACCGTTACCGTCGATACCCTCAGCCTTGATACCGGTGTTGACCTCACCGATGTACCAGTAGCCGTCAATGATGCTGGGAGCAGAAACAGCTGCTTCAAGAACGTTGTAGCTACCCTCGGAGTTCTTGATAAGAACAAAGCCGGGTGCAACAAGCTCGCTTACGTCGCTGGAGTAAGAACCACCTGCGATAAAGGCTGTAACAGCCTCAGCGTCAGCAGAGTTGTAGGAAACAACTGCTTTATTGTTAGCAGATACGAAGCTACCACCTGTGATAGAAACAACAGGAGTAGGATAGTTGCCGTAGTTGCAGGACTCGATTACAAGTGCATCACCTGTAACATTTGCGCCGGAGTAGTTGTACTTATATTCAGCAGCTGCACCGTTAGCAACGATGTTACCACCCGAGATATTAAGGATACCCGCCTTCATGTAAATCGCAGTTGCACCTGTGATTGTACCGGAGGTAATATTAAGTGTACCGTAGGAAGGATGGTAGATTGCGATGGAATCATTGCTCGTTACGCTCGCGCCGTTAATGTCGGTCTGGGTATTGGGATATGCACCGAGACCGATGATTGCTGCATTGTCGGCAGTAATCGAGCCACGGTTAATTACAAGAGAGGTAAGGTTATTATTGTTGATATCCGAGGGATAATCATCATAACCCGAAATCTTTACGCCATAGAAGCCACCGCTGAGCTCAACGTCACTAATAACAACGTCTGCACCGTCGTATACGCAAAGTGCGGCAGTACCGTTGGATACATCGCCTGCAGCAGCTACGATCTTACCGTTGGAGATAGAAACAGCAATGTCCTTATTTCCACCGGCAACCTTAACAGCAGTCTTAGCAGAGGATGTAACAGTTTTACCGTTCAGATCAATATTAATTGCCTTACCGATATCAACTGTTTCGGAAAGCTCAAGATCCATATGAAGAACAACAGTGTCCCCAGCATTTGCAGCATTTACAGCAGCCTGGAGAGTGGTATAATAAAGACCACTAAGTTCTACTGCCTCAACAACCTTAAGAACAGTCTCGCCGGCAACAGTTACGGTAACGTCGTTGTTAACGCCCTCTCTGCCCTTCTTGTTATTGTAAAGAGTGCTGCCCGAAACAGAGCCTGCATCGAAGCCTGTTGCAGTGGTTGCAGCGTCAATTGTGATATCAGCACCTGCAGAGAGGCTGGTATCGATCTCAATTGCTGCCTTGCCTGCCACTACCTCAGATGCGTTGAAGGTAGTCTCGGTTATTTCAATGTCGATAAAGTGAGTCGCGCTCTCGGTATAAACGAGAACAGACTTACCTGCAGAATTGAAGGTACACTTGTTGAACTCTACTGCCTTTGCGCCGTAGGTCCATACGTTATATGCATCCTTGTCGGTCTGGTTGAAGGTACACTCGTTGAAGATCTCGGAGTTGCCGTAAAGGAATACCTGACCGTTGAAGGTACAGTTGTTGTATACAAGGTCGCCGGAGTGCTGGAGACCTGTGTAATTTACGTTAGGATAGTAGTCGAAGGTAACGTTGTTGAAGGTTACGCTTGCGCCACCCATTCCCTTAGCACCGATGTTATCGAATACAACACCGTTAACTGCGCCGGTGATAGTGATATTCTTACCCGAGGTGCTGAGTGCGTATGTGCCTGCCTTGAGGATGACTACCTCGTCACCGTTCTGAGCAGCATTAAGAGCATCTACAAGAGATGTATATCCAACATCGCCAACCTTAGCAACGTAAGTATTTTCAACAACCTTTGCCTCAACAGCTGCTACGTCAACAGTAGAGAAGGTCATAATTGTTACGTCAGCCATATCCTCTGCATCAACGTACTGGATATCGCTCTCAAGCATGACGAGATTGTTGTTACGAGATCCTGTAAGCTCGGTTGCCGCACCTGCTACCCAATCTGCAGCAGTTCCGGTTCTGGGAACCTCGGAAACGATATAAACGGGAGTATCAGCAGGATAATAATCGGTATTCCAAGAGTTGCCCTCAAAGGTACCCTTAATATCGCTGTTGCTATCTGCGTTAATCAAACCTGTAACGATAGCGTTAACCTTTTCGCCACAGAGATAAACCTCACCGTCAAAGTAGTTATTCTTAAATTCACTGCTTGCGTAGCCGTGACCACCAACGCCTGCGATACCGCCGACACCGAAGTAATAATTAGTATCAGTAGAAACGGTACCCTTTACGTAACAACCAACTGCGGAAGTACCTTCCTGGCCATTACCTACGATACCACCTACCCAGTTGCTACCGGTAACGTCACCAATAACAGAGCAGTTATATGCACGGCAGTCACCTGCACCTGCGATACCGCCAAGAGCGTCGAAGGAACAAGATGCATTACCGTTGAAATGACAATCGTAGAAGTATGTATATACGTGACCGATAAGACCACCTACATATCTGTTACCGGAAACGTCGCCGTTAACGGTTACGTTAGTAACGTTACAGGTGTAACCCTGACCGGAAAGGCCACCAACGAAATTATATCCGGAAACAGAAACGTTATCAAGAACAAGATTCTGTACAGTGGGAACCGCAGAGGCTGCCATAGAGTTACCCTTAATGTAACCGAAGAAGCCTGCATAGTTGTTGGAACCGGTTACAACAAGATTAGAAACAGTGTGATTGCCACCGTCAAAATAACCACAGAACTTGTTAGTAGAGTTTCCAATAGGAGTCCACTCTTCGCCTGCAAGATCAATGTCGTTGGTAAGCTTTATGTACTTGCCATTGTATGTATTGCCTGCGTTAACCTCATCTCTGAATGCCTTAAGCTCATCAAGATTCCTGATGATATAAGGATCAGCCTCAGTTCCGCTACCTGCAAGCTTAACTGTGAAGCTCCAAGTACCGTCTGCGTTCTGCTCTGCATCGAGAAGAACATCTTCTGCAACATTCATATATGTTGCAAAAACAGAGCTGGTGGAATCAACAGAAAGTGTAAGATTTGCACCTGCAAGAATATTAAAATCTCTAACATCCTCAATAGCAGATCCGTTCTTAAGAGTAAGAGAAGCCTGATCATCAATGATGAAGCTATCCTGAGTATCGGTAGTACCAACAACTTCAACAGAAGAGTTGTCGAGAGTCATAGCGATATCAGCATAAGAAGAATTATCATAAGAATTCTTAAGAAGGAAGTATCCTGTCTCTACATTTGCATCCTCAACGTAAAATGTACCCGAGTATGCACCGATGTAATAGTCGCAATCAAACTCAACGGTAGAATCGTCACCGTCACCGTAGATGTAAAAACCGGAATCGGAGTTCTTGTTATAACGCATAATGGTTGTACCACTTACATGAACCGAACCACCGTCAGCAACAACGGTCTTTGCATCGTAGCCGTGGTAATAGGTTTCACCTGCGTTAAGAGTACCGTAAATGTAGTTCTCGCTGTCACCACTGAAGGGAAGCTCAACGTTAACTGTAACATCCTTGCCAATAGTAACAAAATCGAAATCTATCCAATCCTCGGTGTTGGTATTAGTGAAAGTAACACCACCCTCAACGCCGGAGATAAGCTCAACGCATCTTATCTGAGAAGCAGCTACGGAAACATCGCGGAGGAGAAGGAGTCTTCTGTCCTTAAGATCAGCAGCCTTGCTTACGAAGCTATCAAGACCGCAGTAGCCTGTAATTTTGCCGTCAGCATCAACCTCAGCGGCATAAATCTTATCGATCTGGTCGGGACCGTGAAGCTGAACCGCGCCCTCGCTTACGTCGATACCGTCAACACAAAGAACAACCTTTGCGGGCTGGCAATCAATGCTGGGAGCTACAAGCCATTCCTGAATCCACCACTCATCGCTATCGGATGAGATATCGAAGGATATGTGCCATGTAACAGTAACGTCACCGTCAAATTCGGTGTAAAGCTCGGGGTTAAGAGTAGATGTACCCATAAGAGTTTCGTCTTCTGCAAGAACCTTGATAACGTAGCTCTTGCTTGCGTTACTCCAGGTTTCACCCCAAATAGTGGTTTCAGAGGTGTATGCAGATACGGGATTACCCTGAGCATACTGACTCCAGGTTCCGCCTCCCTTATCCCATGTACCCGATTTAACTGTGTACATGTTTGAACTGGTGGTAGGAACAGTCAAGTCAGCTGTCTGGTTCCACTTGTTATCCCAGTTATTAGCCGTTGTACCTCCGTTCATACGAACGAAGATAATGCTGGAATAATCCTTAGGAACATTTGCGGTATAAATACCTGTCGTTCCTATCTGGGTCATACTGACCCAACCATTACCAGAAGCATTCCAGTAATAAACTGCGAAGCGAGCACCATCTACCGTCCAATTGCTATTGGGCTTAAGATAAACGGTTGTGCCATCGCTTGTGTCGTCTATAGCAAACGTGCTAACGCCGATAACGCCAACCACGAGTGCCAAGGCAACGATGAAAACAAGGATTTTTGCGATGTTTTTCATTTTTTGCTTTCCTTTCTGCTTTTGTCAAGCTATAAATATATACATACATATTATACCATAATTATAGTTTTAATGTCTATTAGTAAATTACACAAAATTAATTTTTATTTTTTACATTTTCTCAATAAAATTTTGTTAATATTTTTTGATACTTAACACCAAGTATGGCGATGCAAATTATTTTGCAACTGTACGTTTTTCTCAAAAAAAGAAAAAAACAGAGCCCCTGTTTTAATCTTTAAAGACTCTGTTTTGTTAAGTTTAGTTTACATTTGAAGCTGTGGCTTCCTTCACTTCTTCCCCGTCCGTCATAAGCTTTTTCAACGAGGATCTGTATACGGCGTAGGAGATCACACCGGTGATAATATCCGAAATCAGCTGGGTCCATACTATACCGTAAAGACCGAATAATGCATTCATTATGAACAGAAGAGGGATATTTATAACACCCTGACGCAGAGAGGAAAGAACAAGCGACTGCTTACCCATACCCATCGCCTGGAAGGTGAAGGAAATCTGCAGATTGAAGAGCATGAACGGTACTGCAAGGCAGAGTATGCGAAGGAAATCGGTAGACATTTCAACAGTTTGCTGATGTCCGTTGAACAAGCCTGCAATAAAGGGTGCGAAGAGCTGGAACAGAAGTATGCAGAAGCCGGCAAATATCATAGAAGCATTTCTGGCAGTTCTTGCGATAGCGCGCATTCGCTTATGGTCGCCCGAGGCAAAGTTGTATGCCACAAGAGGCATCATACCCTGACACAGACCGAATCCAACGTTCATGGGAAGCATATCAATCTTCTTAGCGATACCGATTGACGCCACCGGAACGTCACCGTAAAGATATTCGTAGCTTGAGGCGAGGTTGTTGATTACAATGTTGGAGAAGCAGGCAAGCAAGGAACCCAGCGCCGAAGGAATTCCCACGGCAAACACTGCCTTTACGTGACGGGCTTCAAGACGTGCCTTTCTCGGATTGAGTGAGATAACGGTTTTATTTTTAATTACTATGTAATTAACTATGAAATAAATGAGAACGGCAACGTTTGAAATCATGGTTGCCATTGCTGCGCCCATAACCTCTTCTCCCTTATCAAGAATAAGGAACATAAATACGGGGTCAAGGATTATATTGAGCACGCCACCGAAGCCGAGACCGAAGCTTGCTTTTCCGGCAAAGCCCTCGCTCCTGAGAAGCTGAGCCATAGTCATGGAAAGCGTAGCCGGAACAGCACCGATTACGATTACCCAGAAGGCGTACTGTCTTGCAAAAACAATAGAACCGTCTGTTGCGCCGAGCAATCTGAGCAACGGATCCATAAACGCAAGCACAAGAACAGAGTAAACTGCTGCGCAGATAAGCGTCATATAAAATGAAAATGATGCGACTCCCCCTGCCTCGTTGTCCTTCTTTTCACCCATAAGTCTTGAAATAAGACTGCCTCCACCAACACCGAAGAGGTTGGGCAGTGCATTCATCATAAAAACAAGGGTAAAAGCTACGCTTGATGCTGCAGTCATAGACGGGTTGTCGGCAAGACCTATATAGAAGGTATCGGCAAGGTTGTAAATCATTGTGATAAGCTGGCTTATAATTGTGGGGATTGCCAGCGTTGCAAGCGCTTTTGGCACAGGCATTCTTTCAAACAATTCTCTTTTTTCGCTCATTTTGTCCACCTTTTCTAAAACTCATAACTTTATAAGTTTATCACTTATTAAAGTAAAAGTCAAGCAAAATATGAGCTTTTTCGATAAAAAAGTTTTTTCCTCGGGCTATTGAAAGTAAGGCCTTCAAATGGTATAATAGTCGTAGAAAAGAGAGGTTCAGATGATGAAGATTATTGCCAGAATACATAATGATTTCAAAGAAAAATTCGGAATTCCAAGACAAAGTGGGCTGACGGGCGAGCTGAAGTCAAGGATAGTTTTCGAGCCCGAATACAGAAATCCCGATGCCCTGCGTGGAATTGAGGGATACTCGCACCTATGGCTGATATGGCAGTTTTCGGAGTCTGTCCGTGAGGATTGGTCACCTACCGTAAGACCACCACGTCTCGGTGGCAACAAAAGAATGGGCGTTTTTGCTACCAGGTCCCCCTTCAGACCCAATCCGATCGGTCTTTCATCGGTAAGGCTCGAGGCCGTGGAGGTTACAAAAAGTGAAGGAACGGTTCTTGTAGTCAGTGGTGCAGACCTTCTCGACGGTACTCCGATTTACGATATTAAGCCCTATATTGCCTACTCAGATTGCCATACAGATGCAGTGTCGGGATTTGCCGATCCGGTGCGAGAATACCGTTTAAAAGTGGAATTTTGTAAAGATTTATTGTCAAAAGTGGATGTTTCCAAGCAAAAATCGCTTATTGAAATTTTGGAGCAGGACCCAAGACCTTCATACCAAAATGATCCCGACAGAGAGTACGGAATGCGTTTTTCCGACTATGAAATATTCTTCAGGGTGGACGGAGAAACACTTATAGTAACCTGGGTTGAAAGCAACAAATGACAGAGGTGGCAATATGATACTTAACAAAGATTATTTTTTAAGTCCTGCCACCGTTATTGCACCCGATCTGCTTGGCAAAATTCTTTGCAGACGTACCGAAAACGGCGTGATACGCGCTAAAATCACCGAAACCGAATGTTACTTTGGCGAGGAAGATACTGCCTGCCATGCTCACAAAGGAAAAACCGAGCGTACTAAGGTTATGTATGAGTCGGGTGGTGTTACCTACGTTTATCTATGCTACGGCATGCACGCCATGCTGAATATTGTTACAGGGGACAAGGAGCACCCCGAAGCAGTTCTTATCCGTGGTGTAGACGGAGCAAACGGACCGGGACGCGCCACAAAATTTCTGCACATCACCACAAAAGATAACGCCCTGCCCCTTACCGAAAGCAGTGGTATCTGGATTGAGGATGACGGTACTCCATCTCCGGAATACACCTCCCTTCCCCGTGTTGGCATTGACTATGCAGAGAAAGAGGACAGAGAGCGCCCCTGGCGCTTTATAACAAAAGAAAGAGAGTGACGTCGAAAGACTCACTCTCTTTAAATTTCGAATCAATAAGTATATTAATACTATTAATACTCTGCGTTTCCTACTGTTCTGGGATAAGGAATAACATCACGAATATTCGATACACCAGTAAGGTACATAATAATTCTCTCAAAGCCGAGACCGAAGCCTGCGTGCTTTGTACCACCGTACTTACGGAGGTTGAGATACCACCAATAATCCTCCTCGGAAAGTCCCAGCTCTGCCATACGCGCCTTGAGCACGTCGAGACGCTCCTCACGCTGAGAACCACCGATAATCTCGCCTACGCCGGGAACAAGAAGGTCCATAGCTGCAACGGTCTTGCCGTCATCGTTCAGACGCATATAGAACGCCTTAATGTCCTTAGGATAGTCGATAAGGAAGATGGGCTTCTTATAAACCTGCTCGGTGAGATATCTCTCGTGCTCGGTCTGAAGGTCAACACCCCAGTATACAGGGAACTTGAAGTCAGCGCCCGACTTGGTGAGCACCTCAATAGCCTCGGTATAGGTAACCTTTGCGTAATCTGCGTTACGAAGGGTGGTGAGTCTCTCAAGAAGGCCCTTGTCAACAAACTGGTTGAAGAAGGCAAGCTCAGCCTGGCAGTTATCCATAACGTGGTTGATAATATGCTTGATCATATCCCATGCAAGCTGCATATCGTCGTTAAGATCAGCAAATGCGATCTCGGGCTCGATCATCCAGAACTCTGCTGCATGACGCGCAGTGTTGGAGTTCTCGGCACGGAAGGTAGGTCCGAAGGTATAGATATTTCCGAACGCCATAGCATAGGTCTCGCCCTCAAGCTGACCCGAAACGGTAAGGTTTGCGCTCTTACCAAAGAAGTCCTGGCTGAAATCAATGCTGCCGTCCTCGTTTCTCGGAGGATTGTCAAGGTCGAGCGTGGTTACACGGAACATCTCACCTGCGCCCTCTGCATCCGATCCGGTGATAAGAGGAGTGTGAACGTAAACGAAGCCACGGCTGTGGAAGAAGTCGTGAATCGCGAAGGCAACCTCAGAGCGAACTCTGAATACTGCCGAGAACAGATTGGTTCTGGGACGAAGATATGCCTGCTCACGAAGGAATTCTACGGTATGACGCTTGGGCTGAAGAGGATAGTCGGGAGTAGATGTTCCCTCAACGGCAATCTCGGTAGCCTTAAGCTCGAAGGGCTGCTTTGCGCCGGGAGTCAAGGTAAGCACACCTGTAACAACGAGCGATGCGCCAACGTTCTGACCTGCAATCTCGTCATAGTTATTTATTTTGTCGCGCTCGAAAACGACCTGCACGCTCTTGAAATAAGAGCCGTCGTTAAGATCTATGAAACCGAACGCCTTGGAATCTCTAAGGTTTCTGACCCAACCACCCACGGTAACAGTCTTGCCACCAAAGCTGTCGGGACTTTCGTAAATGTGTCTGATAAGTTCTCTTTTCATAACAGTTCTCCGCCTGATTTATTGATAATACATTATTTTAGCATAAATTAACAGAAAATTCAAGTGATTTATATTTTTTTATAATAAAACAATTACTTTTTACTCTTTGAGCTGTATATGCAGGAATTTTTCACCTGTTTAAATCTTACTCCGGAAAGCGCACGAACGTCATAAAGCGAGTATTGCCAGTCGGAAGATTTATCAAGATATTGGAAAATTTTATTCATCGCATCGCCAAGCTTTTCCGGCTCTGCCTTTTTCTTAGGCTCTACTATTACGCAGGTCACAAAATGCTCATCGCTGATGATCTTTCGCACCATATAGATTTTATCGATAGTACCGTTGTCAATGCCTTTGACGTAACGAAGAAAATCCTCCAGCATTTCGCCCGGCAGATGCTCCTCCACGATCTTATCTTTCGATTTAAGCGAGTTCATCTTTTCGTAGACATTGACCTCTTTTTCCATAAGCTCGCTTGCTCTCTCACGGTACTTATCAAGCTGATCCTGCTTTCCAACCGTACAGGCATATTCACCAATCGTATGCATAGCCTCCTCCCAGTTGTTGTGGTTCAACTCCACCGATTTATAAAGGTGATCTATACCCCTCTCATCATAGCTGTGGAGAAGATAGCAACCGTACATATGATGGGCAAAATAGTTGGCCGGTTCGGGTATATTTTCGATAACTTGACAACAAAGGTTTACAAAATCGGTAATTCTGTCTATGGTAAACAGCGCCACAATGATGTTCTGATAATTCTCTTTTGTAATAGGTTTACCTTCTTTTTCCCACTCATCGATTAATCTTTTTGGGGCGAGATAATTTTGCTCGCGAAGCTGAGAATAAATCGGGGTAAGCTCCTTTATCATCATATCCTCTAGACGCGAGATTGCCTTATCAACCTCACAAAGAAACTCCTCGCTGTCATTTCTCGGCATTATTTTTGCCTCGCTTATGCCCAGGCTCTCGATGCGCATTTTAACGGTAGGATGGGTTGCAGCTCTGGATATGATCTCCGAATCTATCATTTTTATCCACTCATTCTGTCTTATCTCATAACGCTCTCTGAACATTCTGAGTGGCTTGCGAACCGGATCTTCTATTAATATCTCGGGCTCGAAAAGGTTTTCCACATCATAAGTATTCATCTCCCACTGATACAGCTCAAAAAACTTAAGCTTTACCAGCATAGATGCAGCTATCCGAGGATCTCCGTGATCACGCATTGCGCGATCTGCAGCGTCTTCGTACATCAAAGAACAGATATAACGGTAGCTGAAAAATTCGAACATAAATTTTGCGTGGAAATATATGTAAGGAAAAACAGCGAACCCTCCTGCATCACCGCTATCCTGGGAGACCCCTGCGTAATTCATAACACGGTTAATATCAGCATTTTCTTTTGTAACGTGGGCGAACTCGTGAAGAAGGACATTATAAAGCTCCTCCTGTGACGTGTTATCAAGAAGGAAGCTGCCCAACCTTATCGAATATCCGTCTGAGATCACTGAAATACCGGCGTTAAAATCATGATCTACAAAGATTTTTATTTTTCCCTCACAGCCAATCTTATCGGCTGCGCGCTTTGCTGTAGCGTATATCTCAGGGAAATTAACCTCAAGAAGATAGTTTTCGCTTTTGTTCTCATTCGTCTCAACGTGACGGTATCTGATAAAGCCGAGACCCGTATACATTCCGATTATCATCGGCAGCGCAGCACCACTGCCCTGAACGCCAACAAGGGCAAAGAAGCAGAAATCAATTATGCATACGCCAAAAAGAATTACGACGGAACAGAAATCTATAGTTCTGATGAGTTTTTTGAGCAGTCTGAGCTTTTCTTCTGCAATCTCACTGCCACGTTCTCTCTCGGCAAGAAGCTGGCTTTGGAGGTTTTCACGGTCTACTCCGTCTACAAACTTCTTTTTCTTAACCAGGCTAATAACCGTTCCCGCAATAAGCCCTAGCGAAAATACGCCTAATGCCACCCCACAAGCAATCGGATTTGCAAGCCCCTCAGCATTGCAAACCGAGCCAAGAATGGCAAATCCAATAGCTAACACGGCAGCCAGCAACCATTTTAATACTTCAATAGGCTTTATTTTATTCATATAAGTCTCCTTGCACTGTCATTATATTGATTATTATAATGTATTTTACTCTTTATGTCAACACGCAACTTGACAATTTATAATTCTCGATGTATAATATTTATAAATGTATTTTAATTGGTGCTCTGATTCAGGGTTAATACGACACGCTTTGCTGTTGCAGAAAGGAAAAAAATGCATAAAATCGAAAATATATTAATCGGAATAGCACTGATTCTCTTCGGGATTGCGTCTATGCTCATCTTCAATTACACCGAATGGGGAGTGTTTGAAGTGTTTGGCGTAATCTCCCCGATCGTAGGCTTGATCGTTGTAATTGTCGGCGCTATCTACGAAGGAAAAACTAACGATCCAAAAAACTAAAAACATTGTTTTTTCGCTTAAAACCATCACTTTTGACAACATTTATTGTCATTTCTGGTGGTTTTTCTTTTTTAAAAACCTCCATTATCCAATATCATTGTTTTAAATTTTGCATAAAAACACCACGGTATTACCCGTGGTGGCCGGCTATATTAAAAGTTTGAAAAACTTATTTCGCATTTTACATGGTTACGAAGGCATTATCTACCAAAAAGCATCGCGTTTGGTCACCCAAACACAGAATTGTTAGGAATATTCCTGAAACCTTTAAGGGCTTGGGACTATCCCAACAGCATCGCCTTTTGCCCCAAAGGCAATGCTTGCTGGCAGGTATTAATCAATCGATTAATAGAATCGGGTGATGTATTTGCTTAACAACGTCTCAGCTTGCGCTACTATGTCATCGATGCTCAATTTGCTCTTGTATAATCTTGCTTGCAACATATGAATCCCTTGTAGTAGGGCAGTAGCAACAAGGTTAGCTTTCTCTTCTCTATCTGCATATACGAATTCATTAAAGTTTACGGTGATTGTTAATCTGGCATACTTCTTTTTTTCCGAATATTTCACTAGGTTTTTAATGTTCCCATCAACGAGTATCGATTCTGGATAACAAATCATTCGTATTCCAACTTCTTCAAGAAAACTCTCATAATTCTCAGGATGTTCTGGTTGCAAAATATCGATCATCTCATACGTTAAAGATGAAAAACCGAAGCATTGGGGAAGTTCGTAGACACCGCAAGTGAAAAAACGTTTTTTTTGCTCTTCAAGAGATGATCCACAACAATCACAACGATAAAGCAAACCTTCTACATCTGCTCCACATTCAGGACACCACTTCATAATTACCACTCCTTACCACATGGCCTTATGATTCAATTGAGAACTCGAATAAGTCGAACTCTCTGCAATTTTGAATTTTACTCTATTTTTTTGATGGATTTAATAACTTTGGAATGTTTATAATAGGTCATTTCTAGCAAATCCCCGCTTTTAAAAATGTTGACTTCAAAATTAAAAAATCTACCTTTTAATTTTGGATCATTAAATATTACTTCTGAATAACGAAGCTTGCTTTGGGGCAAAGCAAGAAAATAAATTGGGTAACTGCATGAATAACGATAGTTATTTGTTCTTACAGTGCAGAGTTTATTGAACGCCTTATCGTAAAGGAACAATATCCAACGATATGTTCTACAAAGAAAATAAATTGACAGCAAAGCATCCCAAAACCAAAATGCGAAGTTGTTAAACAAAAAACCTCCCAAAAAGCCTAACGCAGAAAGGGTCCATATCGAAATAATATCTAAAATTATATGTATATGTTTTTTCATTGATAAAAAATCGCTCCAAAAACTGTAGAAGAAATTGTTGAATAAACGCCATATCTAAAAACATTAAATGAAGCACTCACAATACCAAAAGGATTATCCATAAATGTGTTTAGATTATCTTGACTGCAGATAGTACATACCAGATCGGTGTCGTAGTAATAACCTCTATAACGGAAGGGGTTATACTGCGCGCCGGTTGATGATCCACCATAGCTGTAGCTTACTAAATGATTACCCCATGCGTCGCTGTAGTTGTATGTAGCAACCTTTG
>JAFTON010000112.1 GCA_017463765.1 Clostridia bacterium
TGCAGAATGCAGAATGCAGAATTGAAATATGAAAAATCGGCAGGTAAAACTGCCGATTTTTTGTTTTGTTTTAAGATCTGTGCCAAGGAAACGCCCTTTGGGAGAGCTGTCACCAAAGGTGACTGAGAGGGTAATGCAATGGAGAACCCTCTCCGTCAGACTCCGTCTGCCACCTCTCCCGGAGTGAGAGGCTATTAATTCTGCATTCTGCATTCTGCATTCTGCACTTACTATTTAGTCTACGTCCTCCACCACTGTTTCGGGAATCTGGTCAAGCACCTCGGGGTGATTCAAGTAACGCATAAGCTGCTTGAAGGAGGATGCGTAGTAGAAACCGTCGCAGATACGCTCGTCGGTAACAACCTTAAAGGTGATGAAATGGTGGTTTTCTTTGGTTCCGTCGGGGAGAGTAACCTCACGGTTAAACATTCTGCCGTAGGAAACGAAGATGGGAAGGTGACCGAAGTCATAGAGATGATGATAAATTGCCGGGATACCAAGCGAGCCCATCGAGGTGATAATCATCGAGCCGTGGAAGGGGCTGATCTTGGCAAGTGCCTTCGGCATCATTCCAAAGTAGTCGAGGAAACGGAGAATTCCGATTGATGCACGCAGCACAAGTCCGGGCAGCTTAACCAGCTTGCCTACGATGGACTCAAAGTCACCGTCCTCGTTTTTAGCCTCGATAACGGTTTTCTGGAACTTCTTATACACATTATAGATGTTGTCTCTGGGGTCAAACTCCACCTTGATGCAGGTGTCGGGAGACTCGAGAGTCATATCCTTCTTGATTGTCATAAGACACTCGATCTTGTTTCTATGGAAGATCTTCTGTCCCGCGATAAAACGGTGAATACCGGGTCTCTCGCATACAACTCTGACGTAGGCAGCGAGAATAACGTGGAGAAGGCTCATATCGGTGTAGCCCTCTTTTTTCTTCTCGGCGAGGTACAGCTCGGCATTGTGAATATCAATCTCTGCCTCAAACTGATTCTGCGAGTCGGCTCTTACCTTCATAAGATAGGGCTCGAGATAGTGCATTGCAGGAAGGGTTCTCAGCCTTCTGCCGTCGTAACGGTCGCCGAGACGTCTCTTGCGTGGCTTGTATGCCGGGGTGTCGTATTCGATTATACCCGCGTATTTCTCGTTTTTGTCAACCTTAGGTGTATCGGTCTTTTTTGCTTTTTTCTCTTTAAGTGATGTACTCATTGTTTTACATAATTCCTTCCATAAGCTGGTCGCTTGCGATACGAAAAACAGGGCTGTAGAATAATAAAAAAACGCATGCGACGGGGTAAAAAGGCTTAAATATTAGTCCATATTCGATTTTTCAGACAAAGCATTGTAACATATTTTTGACGTTTTGTCAATATATGTTGAATATCTTGACCTTTTGTCTCTTTCATTTTGGGGTTAAAACTGTTGTTTCCTGCTTTTTTTAAGCATTGATTCTCGGCAAATATGCTAAAAGATATGAATAATTTTTATGCAAAATGAATAATCATCTTAAAAAGACTGCTCTATATGACGAAAAATAACGGTCTTTTTTATGTAAAACGCAAAAAAGCATTGACTAACGACCGTCTCTATGCTAAAATATATGCGTTAATTTATAAAAAGGAATGGTAATAATTATGCAAAAATTAAAGGTTGGAATTGTTGGTGCTACCGGAATGGTAGGCCAGAGATTTATAATGCTTTTAAACGAGCATCCCTATTTTGAGATCACGGCTCTTGTTGCGAGCCCCAGATCTGCAGGTCAGAAGTACGGCAAGGCTGTGCTTGGCAGATGGAAGATGACAGATGTCTGCCCCGAGAGAATTCTCAATATGGAGGTTATCTCCTCCGACGACGTGGATAAGGTTAAGGAGCTTGTTGACTTCGTATTCTGTGCAGTATCAATGTCTAAGGACGAGACTAAGGCTCTCGAGGAGAGATATGCAAAGGCTGAGATTCCCGTAGTATCTAACAACTCGGCTAACAGATGGACTCCCGACGTACCTATGGTTATTCCCGAGATAAACGACTCTCACCTTCAGGTTATCGAGGCACAGAGAAAGCGTCTCGGCACCAAGCGTGGCTTTATCGCAGTTAAGCCTAACTGTTCTATTCAGTCCTACGTTCCTCTGCTTACTCCTCTTATGAAGTACGGCATCAAGGAGGTTGTGGCTACGACCTATCAGGCGATCAGTGGCGCAGGCAAGACCTTTAAGGAATGGCCCGAGATGGTGGATAACCTTATTCCCTTCATCGGTGGCGAGGAGGAGAAGAGCGAAAAAGAGCCCCTTCGCGTTTGGGGCAAGGTGGAAAACGGTGAGATAGTACCTGCCACAGAGCCGGTAATTACTACCCAGTGCCTTCGTGTTCCTGTTACCGACGGTCATACTGCAGCCGTGTTCGTAAGATTTGAAAACAAACCCACCAAGGAAGAGATCCTCGAGGCGTGGAAGAATTATAAGGGTAAGCCTCAGCTTCTCGAGCTCCCCTCTGCTCCCGAGCAGTTTATCACCTATTTTGAGGAGGACAATCGCCCTCAGGCAAGGCTTGACCGTGACATTTACGGTGGCATGGGTGTGAGCGCAGGCAGACTTCGTCCCGATACCGTATACGATTATAAGTTTGTCGGACTCTCTCACAACACTCTTCGCGGTGCTGCAGGTGGCGCAGTGCTTATTGCAGAGCTGCTTTACAGAGAGGGATATTTTAATTAATTTTAGAATGCAGAATGCAGAATGCAGAATTAGAAGCATAAGGCGCAAAGACGTGTTTTTTAATTTATAAAACAGGAGATGTTAAAATGAAAAAGTTTCTACTTACTCTTGTCATCATCGTTCTGTCGCTTGTTTTAGTGGCAGGTATCTTCATCGGTGTAATGATCTATTCTATGGGTAATCCCACGCCTCTTATCAGCGAGGGTGACGGAACGAAGGTCGTTTGCGTAGGTGATAGCATTACATACGGTCAAGGTGTTCTCGGTTCTCGCAGGACAGACAGCTTTACTGCTATTCTTTCGAGTCTTACCGGTTATACGGTGAAAAACTACGGTCTTTGCAACCGTACCCTTCTGTCAGACGGTAACTTCCCCTATACAGAGGAGCATCACTATGCCGACTCGCTTGCCGAGGAGGCAGACGTTTACATAATCATGCTTGGCTCAAACGACTCGAAGCCTCAGTATTGGGATAAGGAGCAGTTTGTCTCGGAGTATACCGAGTTTATAAAGAGCTATCTTGAGCTTGACTCTGCGCCCACCGTGTACGTTATGGTTCCACCCAGGGTTTATATTGAGCAGGACGGTGGCAACTGTGATGACGCTACGGTTGGTGGCGAGCTTACCGATGCGATCAGCGAGATTGCAGAGGAACTCTCTATAGAGGTTATCGACCTCTATTCCATTACCACCGGTCACCCCGAGTGGTTCTCCGACGGTCTGCACCCCAATAAAGAGGGTAACAGAGCGATCGCCGAGGAAATAGCAAAGCATATTAAATAATTAATTTCGATTTTGACTTCAACTCTGTTTTTATGTGATTAAATCACAAAAAAATATATTGATTTTTTCAAAGTGTCGTGTTATAATTATTTTGTGAGGTCAATAATACCTTCAATACAGAGTTAAAATTAATAACATAAAGGAGATTTAAACCAATGAATCTTAAGGGAACAAAGACAGAACAGAATCTTATGGCTGCCTTCGCAGGCGAGTCTCAGGCAAGAAACAAGTACACCTACTTTGCATCGGTTGCAAAGAAGGAAGGCTACGAGCAGATCGCCGCTATCTTCGAGCAGACTGCAAACAACGAGAAGGAGCACGCAAAGCTTTGGTTCAAGGCTCTCGGTGGTCTTGGTGACACTGCAGCAAACCTTCTTGCAGCAGCAGAGGGCGAGAACTATGAGTGGACCGATATGTACGCTACCTTCGCAAAAGAGGCTGAGGAGGAGGGCTTCAAGGCTCTTGCTAACCAGTTCAGAATGGTTGCAGCTATCGAGAAGACTCACGAGGAGAGATACAGAAAGCTTCTTTCCAACGTAGAGATGCAGCAGGTATTTGAGAAGGCTGAGATGACTATGTGGGAGTGCCGTAACTGTGGACATCTTGTAATGGGCAAGAAGGCTCCCGGCGCATGCCCCGTATGTGCTCATCCCCAGAGCTTCTTCGAGGTTCGCAAGGAGAACTATTAATTTAAAAGCTATAATAAGAGCTATACCGGGGCTGCTTTATTTAGGCATAACCGAACAAATAAAGGTAGAGGTACTCTTAAATGTGCCTATACCATTAATATTTTATCTAACCGAGAAAATCTAAGGTTGAAAACCTATGGTTTTATCCTTTTTATTTGAGTTTTTGTTCTATCTCTCGCTGAGGCTCGGTCACACTCGGGGTCTGACAGTCCACTGGACTGTCATTCAATACCCTCGTGCCGCTACGCTCTCGCTGAGGCTCGGTCATATTTCGGCTCTTGCGTCATCGACGCAATTCACTACCGAAATGCCGCTACGCTACGCTCGACGTATGCCAATACGCCTCACGCTCGCAAACGATGATTTCTGCTCTAAATCAAGAAAGCCCCAAAAGGCGCTTCGCA